>JANLXK010000406.1:0-8734 GCA_031365045.1 Gemmatimonadota bacterium
CGGTGGCACCGGCGCGGAGCCCGACGCGCGGATCCTGCGCGGGCATCGCCATATGCTGCGTGCCGCCGGCGGAAGGGGCCGACGAGGAGGCGCACGCCCCGAGCGACAACGCACCGAGGGCGAAGGCAAGGGAGCGGAACGGAACGAAGGTCATTGAGCGGTCCTGTGTGGGGGAAGTGCGGTCAGCATGCGTTGCATCCGGTCGATCTCGGTGGTCTGGTCGGCGTACACGTCCGACGCCAGGCGGAAGACGGTCTCGACCTGTCCGGCGGCGGGGGTGGCGAAGAGCTGGTCCACCATCGTAATGGCGCCGGTATGGTGCTGGATCATGTCGTTCAGGAAGAGCCGGTCGAAGTCGACGCCCCGGGCCGCGTCGAGCGCATCGAGCTGGGCGTCGGTGAGCATCCCCGGCATCATCGGCATCGACATCCCCGGCATCCGCATCGACATCGCGTGCGACGCGTCGGGGACGGGGAGGTGCTGGTCACGGAGCCACTGCTGCATCAGGTGGATCTCGTCGGTCTGGCCCACGACGATCCGCGCGCACATGACCTGCAGGGAGGCGCTCGCGCCATGGCTCGGCGCCCACCCGGCGATCAGCACGGCCTGGGCGTGATGGGCGATCATCCCGTTGAGAAAGGCGACGTCGGCCTCGGTGTAGTGCTTCCGCAGACTGTCGGCCTGCGCCGCACTCGGTGCGGTCTGGGCGGCGAGCGTGCCCATCGCGCACGCAACGAGCGCGGCAGCGAGGGACGCGGTACGACGGAGGTGACGTTTCATACGTTTCACGGTGGAAGTGTCCTGGGGACCCGGATAGTACGGAACTCGTTCCGGGATGGAAAGGCCACCGTTCACTCTTCGTCCACCGCTTCGTCCGGATCAGCGTCCGGATCATCGTCGTTGGTAGCAGGGCCGGAAATGTTTGAGCGCAGGGCGATCACGGAGCCCTCGGTGCATTCCTCCGACGCGCGAGCCACCCCGAGGACATCGCCAGAGCGGGGGCGCCGACCACCACGATCCGGAGGGCATCGAAGAGCTCGGACCCGAGGAAGAACAGCAGGGCCCCGATGATGGCGACGCCGAAGGCCGCCGCCTGCCCCGCCTGTTCCGCCCGCGGCCCGCCGAGCCAGCCGATCAGGAGGCCGACTGTCAGGCCGACGCCCAGCGAGTAGAGGATGAACAGGATCCCTTCGGTGGACCGGGGATCGACCGGGCACATGCAGACGATGCCCGCGAGGAGGGCCGTGGCCAGGAGCATCCCCGCTGTGGTGGTGAGGCCGCTCCGCAGTCGGTCGCTCAGGGTGCTGCTCAAGGCGCGCGCCGGGGGAATTTGGGTGGGAGGGGGATGGGGAGATCCCCGGGGAGTCCGCCGGGGAAACGAGCGTATGGCGCGAGCGCGCGCCAGTCGCCTCCGGGTCCGACGGTAACGATCGGCGCGCTCGATTGGTGGCCGGTCGCCACCGAGCCTGTGATGATGAAGATGGGTCCGGTGAAGATGAGGAAGAGACCGTTGGAAATGGTGCCGATGGTCCCCAAGGCGGTCCACGCGCTGAGGGACCCGGTCTGTGGGTCGTAGAACGCCAGGGTCGCACCGAGCGAATCCCCGGCGGCGATCCCTTCGGGGACGTTGAGGTCGGAGAGGAGGAAGACGGAGTCGCGCGTGACGGCCAGGAGCTCACCGCTCCGGATCTCCCGTTGCTTGGCCCCCCAGACCACGATCCACGCGCCGTACGGATCGGCGGCCTCGACTTGGGGAGGGGAGAGCCACCCGGAGGGCGCTGGATTCGGGGTGCAGGTGATCGTGCCGAGCAACAGGGCAAGGCCTGACCAATGGCGCAACTCACCGTGCCTCATATTTGCTCCCCCAGAACGATGCTTCAAGCGACGCTTCGGCCGCCTTGAACGCCGGGGCCAGTCGCCGCAGGGAACCGGCGGGATCGAGGAACATCCCCGCGGCCATCCTCCGGTCCTCCTCGGCGAGCCACTCCGACCGCATCCATTCCAGATAGTAGCCGCGGGTCTCGAGGAAGAGCTCGTACCGTCCCGCGTCGCCAGGGAGCCGATAGTCCAAGGTGTAGTCGTCCCCCGGGTAGGTGATGAGGGGCGCCGATCGCGTGACCAGCTTCGTCCGCGCCGCTGAATCGCCGCCCGGCCCTGATCGCACGCGATGGGGGGTCAAGCGGAGAGGCGTCACGCGCCCGCGAAGCGATGTGAGGGCGGCCTGATCGATCCGCCACGCCCCTCGCGCCATCCGGAGGCGGACCCGGGTCTCACCACTCTGGATCGGAAGGGGGATCGCGCGGACATCGGCGGCCAGCGGGCCGGTCTCCCGGATGGTCGCGACGGAATCCCACCCCCCGTGGCCGTCGGGGACGAGCACATCGATCCCGCCGATCGCACCGCTCAGGGCGTTCGCCCGCCGTGCCGCCGTCGGGTCGGCCCGTTCGAAGGCCGCGAGCCAGCTCCCGGTGGTGGTGCCGAGGTAGGCGAAGGTCTGGTACAGCAGGTAGGTCGGGAGGAGGGACTGGCGCGAGGCGAGGAGGAGCGCCGGCGAGCCCGCCACTGCAGGGAAGGCCAGGTCGATCGTTTCGCGAGTGGCGAGGTCGGTGGAATCGGCCAGGCTCCACCGCTCCTGCTCATCGAAGGTGGCGAGCGCGGCTCGGCAATCTCCTTCCTCGGCATCGCACCGGGTCGGCGGAAGGGGCGCGCTCGCTTCCCAGAAGCCGCCGGCCTGGTCGGCGACGACGCGTCCGTCGGGCGGTCGGGGCACCGCCAGCAGATCCACGTGGCGGATGACGTGGGTCTCGTACGCCTCATTCCGCATCCGGACCCGGACCTCGCGCCCGTGGGCACGCGCGCGGAAGAGGGCGTCGACGTCGGTCGCCTCCAGCCTCGGCGCTACGCTGGCGGAGAATCCCTCCGCCTGCAGCCGCTCGTGGGTGCCGTCGGTGACGTAGAAGGTGGGGCAGGAGCCGAAGCACGCCTTCGGATTCGCGGCGCAGAGCAGGGCGACGCCGGCGGTGATGCCGGTGACCACCGCGAGGGCTGCGACCGAGGGGGAGGGGCGGACGACGTTGGTCTCGAAGATAGCGACCGAGTCGATGGGGATGGTGAAGGCGCCCGTCCCCGTCGCCGTGCGGGCGAGGTCGAAGTGGACCCCTGTCCCCGTGACCACGCGAAGCGCCTCATCGGCCCGCCAAGGATCGAGGAGGTACATCGTCCCATCCCGCATGTGGACCTTGAGATGGGCCGACTTGCCATCGAGGGTACGCATGGTGGCAGGCGTGACGAGGGCGCGATCGAGGCGCTTGACGCAGCCCGCCAGGACCAGGCCCAGGATCACGATTGCGAGAGCGGAGAGTCGGGGTCGCATGGGGACGCACCTCGCGCGTTCCGGATGTATCGCTCGAAGCTCCGCTTGGGACCCCGGATGTCAATGGTGGAGGGTCACCCCCCCGCGATCGCCCCGACAATAAGGAAGGGTTCGGTCCCGAGTCCGATCGGCGCCGGGAGGAGGGCGTCGGCCGGGGCGAGGGAGAAGTCCTCCCCACACGCGAAGAAGCGGACGAACGCCCGCCGCTTCTTCGTCGCGTGGTCGCGCACCGTGCCGAGGAGCGTCGGGTAGGCCGTTTCGAGGGCGTCGAGGATGCTCCCCTGGGTGACCGGACCGGTCACCGTGAGCGTCACCTCTCCCTCGACCTTGGCCAGCGTCCGCAGGTGGGCCGGAAGCACCACGCGGATCACGACAGGGTCTGGACCTCGACCGAGTAGACGGCGGGGAGATCGCGCACGATGGCGCTCCAATGATCGCCGCCATCGGGGGAGGCGTAGACCTGGCCTCCCGTCGTACCGAAGTAGACCCCGCACTTGTCGAGCGAGTCCACCGCCATGGCGTCGCGCAGTACGTTCACGTAGCAATCCTGTTGCGGCAGTCCCTTGGTGAGGGGCTCCCAGCTGTTGCCGCCGCTCTTGCTGCGATAGACCCGGAGCTTCCCCTCCGGCGGGAAGTGCAGCGAGTCGCTCGTGATCGGGACGACGTAGATCGTTTCCGGGTCGTGGGCATGCACCTCGATGGGGAAGCCGAAGTCGGTCGGAAGGTCGCCGCTGATCTCCGTCCAGTGGTCGCCGCCGTCGTCGCTCCGCATCACGTCCCAGTGCTTCTGCATGAAGAGGGTCTTGGGCTTGCTCGGGTGCATCGCGATCCGGTGCACACAATGCCCCACCTCGGCCGTGGGGTCGGGGATGTGGGCGGAGCGGAGCCCCTGGTTGGTCGGCGTCCAACTCTTGCCACCGTCCGTGGAGCGGAATACGCCGGCGGCGGAGATGGCGATGTGGATCCGGGAGGGATCTGCAGGATCGACGAGGATGGTGTGGAGCCCCATCCCACCGGCGCCGGGAGCCCAGTGCGCGCCCGAGCCGTGGCCCCGGAGGCCGGCAAGTTCGTGCCAGCTCTTCCCGCCGTCTGTGGTCTTGAAGAGGGCGGCGTCCTCCACCCCGGCGAGGACGGTGTCGGGATCGGTGCGCGAAGGCTCGACGTGCCACACGCGCTTGAACTCCCAGGGGTGGGGCGTGCCGTCATACCACTGGTGGGTGCCGGGGACTCCCTCATAGGCGAAGGTGTTGCCCACGGCCTCCCAGGTGGCCCCGCCGTCGTTGGAGCGCTGCATGATCTGCCCGAACCAGCCGCTCGTCTGCGAGGCGTAGATCCGGTCGGGATCGGCGGGGGAGCCCTTGAGGTGGTAGATCTCCCACCCGCTGAAATGGGGGCCGCTCACCTTCCAGTCGGCGCGTTTGCCGTCCGACGTCAGGATGAACGCCCCCTTCTTGGTACCGACCAGTACGCGGACTCGGCTCATGATGCGCTCCTCAGTCGTATGGGCCAGCCGATCCGGACATTGGTCTCGTCCGGGTCGCTGAGCGCGAATTCGTACATCCCCCAGCGTTTGTTCTCCGGCCGTGCCCCGAGTCGGGCCGCCAGTTCATCGACATTCTCGGCGTACAGGTAGAGGCCGAAGGGATTCTTCCCCGCGTCGAGCCACCCTTCGACCGCCCGGGTCAGGTGGAGCTCGGCCCCCCGGCCGTCGGCCATCAGGCGGCGAAAGCACTTCTCCGTTCTGGGGCGCGGACATCACATACTCGACAGCATTGATTGTTGTGGGTGCAGGAGGCCTGCATCCCAAGACCACCAAAATGGTCAGGCCAATTCGAGTCCTTGATGATGTCGGTCGTGGGCTGAAGCGCGTTTTCGCTCTTTCGCGCTTTCGCAGCCCCCTCTATGTGCCGAGAGGATCCCTGCCGTTGAATGTGGCGTCTCAGACATCGTCGAGGAACTCCACGAGCCCGGTCTCGATCGAGTGCTCCGATGTCGCGGTAGCCTGAACAGGGGCTGCGAAAACGCGAAAAGGTGAAAGCACTTCTCCGTTCTGGGGCGCGGACATCGCGCGCTCAACGGCATCGAATTTGGTGGGGGCGGGACGCTGGCACCCCAAGACCAAAAAAGTATCAGGTCAGTTCGGGTGCTCGATGAAAGCGACTACGAACCAATGCGCATTTTCGCTCTTTCGCAATTTCGCAGCCCCCTCTATGTGCCGAGAGGATCCCTGCCGTTGAATGTGGCGTCTCCGACGTCGTCGAGGAACTCCACGATCCCGGTCTCGATCGAGTACGCGGCCCCCACGACGAGCAGCCCATTTTCCTGGATCAGCTGCTCCAGCACCTCGGAGCCGTGGCGCAGGTGATCGACCGAAGCCCGGATATTGGCCCGCGTCGCCGCGTGGTCGAGCGCCATCGGATCGTGGGCGACAGGGGTCCCCATCAATCCTTCAATGGCCGGGCGGACGCGGTCCACGATCGACTGGAGGTTGCGCGACCGGGCCGCGGTGGGGCGCCGGAGCTGTTCGACGGTGGCGGCGATGGCGCCGCATTGCGAGTGCCCGAGCACCACCACCAGCCGGGTCTCGAACGCCTCGGCGGCGAACTCGACGCTGCCGACCAGCGAGGGGGCCACGATGTTGCCCGCCACCCGGATGACGAAGAGGTCGCCCAGCCCCTGGTCGAAGACCAGTTCGGCGGGGACCCGGGAGTCGGAACAGCCGAGGATGATGGCGAAGGGTCGCTGGCCGGCGGCGAGCTCGGCCCGGCGGTCGTGGCTCTGGTCGGCGCGGCGGATGTCAGCGGCGAATCGGTGGTTCCCTTCGCGGAGTCGCTCGAGGGCTTCGCGGGCGGGGATCATCGGGGGAGGGGGGTGATGAGCATTTCTTAAGGTACCGAGTCCGCGCCCCCCTTCGCCAGCCGATGGAGCGTGGCTGCCAGCTGGGCGTCACTGCGTCTATCGGAGATTGGGGCGGTGTCGCCGAACGAGATCGGCCGCCCGTTCGGCGGCCGACCTTCCTGCAAGAGTGCAGTGGGGTGGGATCTTCAGGCACTCACCATCCGATGACGATGCCGAGGGCGTTGGCCGCATAGAGCGCGGCCACCACGACCAGCGGCCCGGTGATGATCAACGAGTTGGTCCACGGCAGGTTCTGGGCGTACAGGAGCGCCAAGGCGCCCGCGGCGACGGCGCCCAGCCATTCGAACTTCCACCGGATGATGACGATCAGGAGGCCGAGCCGGGTGCCCCCCCCGGTGCCGGGTGCTTGCTGTTTCTGACCCGGCGCGATACCGTATCCCAGTCCCCCCACCCCCAAACAGTCCCGTCGCCCTCCCCTCGCTGAGGAGTCCACAGATGCTACCTCCCGCGGTCCGTCAGCGTTTGGCTCCGCTCCTCCTCCTCCTCCTGGGCCTCACCGCCCTGCCGGCATCACTCCGGGCCCAGTCCCAGGCCAGCACCGGGATCATCCGTGGCACCGTGTCGGACGACGCCGGCAAGGTGGTGTCCGGCGCCGTGATCATCCTCCGGAGCCGGGAGACCAACGCCGAGCGGAACCTCGTCACGAACACTCGAGGCGTCTTCGTCGCCACCCTCCTCCGGGTGGGCACGTATGACGTGACGGCCCGCTCGCTCGGCTTTCGCCAGTCCCAGCGGTCGGGCGTGGTGCTCCGCCTGGGCGAGTCGGTGGACCTGCGCTTCGCGCTGGTGGCCCAGACGGTCGAGGTCGAGGAGCTCACGGTGTCCGGCGAGGGTGCACCGGTCGACGTGAGCCGCTCGGAGTCGGCCACCCGCCTGGGAGCCGAGGTGCTCGCGGGCCTCCCCAACAACGGCCGCAACGTCTTCAGTTTCACGACCCTGACCCCCAACGTTGCCATCGTGCAGGGTCCTGACGGGGACGAGCTCAGCATCGGCGGGCAGCGCGGCATCCACAACAACGTGTCGGTGGACGGGGCCGACTTCAACAACCCCTTCTTCGGCGAACAGCGCGGCGGGCAGCGGCCGGCCTTCACGTTCAACCTCGACGCCGTCCAGGACTTCGTGGTGGTCTCGGACGGGGCCAACGCGGAATTCGGCCGGTCGGGCGGGGGCTTCGTCAACGTCATCACCAAGTCGGGGACCAACGAGTTCCGCGGGTCGACCCACTACTTCCTCAAGAACGACGGGTTGTCGGCCGATTTCGCCCACACGGCATCGGACGGGTCGACGTCAGGGTTCAGCCCCGACTTCTCCCAGCAGCAGTTCGGCGCGACCCTCGGGGGCCCGCTGATCCGGGACCGGGCCTTCTTCTTCCTGGCCTACGACCAGCAGGTGTTCTCCGAGACCAAGCAGGCCAACCGGGGGATCGCGGTCGATCCGACGCTGGATACCTACCTCGCCACGGCGTTCAGCGGGGCGCTGGCCGGGGACTTCGGCCCCATCAGTCGGACCAACAACGCCAATGCGCTCCTGGCCAAGGTGGACGTCCGCCTCGGCTCCGCGAACAACGCTTCGCTCAAGTACAACTACACCAACTCCCGGCAGGAGAACGGCACCTTCGACGTCGACTACTGGGGGCGGAGCGCCAACGGCCTCGAGCGCGACTATTCACACGCCCTGAACGGCAGCCTCACGACGGTGGGGTCGTCCGCAATGTCCAACGAGTTCCGCTTCCAGTTCGCCCGGGAGGACCGGCCGCGCCCGTATGCCGGTCCGACCAATCCGGCGACCGGCCGGCCCTTCCCCGACACCGACGTCGGGTTCATCGACGGCAATGGTGACTTCCGGGGGGCCCGGTTCGGCATGCCCTTCTTCCTCCCGATCACCGCTCACGACACCCGGTTCCAGGTGCTCGACAACCTCTCCCTGGTGCGGGGCGAGCACCTCTTCAAGCTCGGCGCCGAGTGGAACCGGACCGCGGCCAGCCAGACCTTCGTCGGCTTCGGGAACGGCCGGATGGCGTTCGGCTCGGTCGCCGGCTTCCAGAACTACGTCGCCAACGGGCCGCTGTACGTGGAGTGCGCCAACGACGCCACCAACGCCGCGACCCCGAGCTCGCTCACCGGCGCCTGCCCGGCGGGGGAGCATATCACCGGTCCGGTGATCCTTTACCTGCAGCAGGCCGGCGTGGGAGGGCTGACCGTCGAACAGGCGGGCACCCAGACGATCACCCAGAACGAGATCGCGCTCTTCCTGCAGGACAGCTGGAAGCCGAGGTCCAACGTGACGGTCAACTACGGGGTGCGGTGGGAGGCCCAGATCCAGCCCGACCCGATCACGCCGCCAGACCAGGTCTTCTTCGCGCCGCTCATCGGGACCACGGTGACCACCGCGCAGGGGACCTTCGCTTTCCCGTCCGACGGGACCATCCCGTCGGACTACGGG
>JANLXK010000412.1:0-13345 GCA_031365045.1 Gemmatimonadota bacterium
GCCGGCCGGTCCGAAGCCGCTGCCTGGCAGGAGCACCACGCCACTCTCCTCGAGCACACGTCGGGTGAACGGGGCCGACGGTATCCCCTTCGGGAGCGGGACCCAGAGATACATCGCCCCCTTGGGGGTGGAGACGTCGAACCCGTCCTTCCGGAGCACCTTCAGCGCAGCATCGCGTCGCAGCTGGAGTTCCGCCGCGAAGGGCTTCACGAACTCGTCACTCCGATCGAGCGCCACGATGCCGGCCTGCTGGACCGCGAGCCAGGGGCCGGTGTCAGTGTAGCTCTTCACCCGCGTCAGGATCGCGATGAGCTCCTTCCGCCCCACCGCGAAGCCGCAGCGCCAGCCGGTCATCGAGTAGCTCTTGGAGAGCGACAGGAACTCGACCGCCACGTCCCGCGCCCCCGGCACCTCGAAGATGCTCGGCGCCACGTACCCGTCGAAGGTCACGTCGACGTACGGATTGTCATAGGCGATGAGGATGTCGTACTTCTTGCAGAGCGCCACCGTCTTCGCGAGATACTCCATCGAAGCGATCGCGGCAGTCGGGTTATTGGGATAATTCAGGTACACGAGCTTGGTGCGCCTGAGGGTCGCCTCGGGGATCGAGTCCCAGTCGAGGAGAAAGCCCTTGTCCGCCCGGAGCGGGCAGATGAGCGGCTCGGAGCCCGAGAGGATCGCGCCACCGATGTACGCCTGGTAGCCTGGCTCCGGCACCAGCACCACATCCCCCGGCGAAGCGACGCCGAAGGCGAGGTGGGTGAGCCCTTCCTTCGACCCGATGAGCGGGAGCACCTCGGTGGTCGGGTCGAACTTCTGCTGGAAGCGGCGCTCCATGAAGCGGCTGATCGCCTGCCGGAACTCGGGGTTCCCCTGCTGGAAGCCATACTTGTGGAAGCGGACCTCCTGGAGCGCCGTCGTGAGCGCCTCGATGATCGGCGGGGCGGGCTTCCAGTCGGCGTCGCCGGCGCCCAAGTCGATGACGTCGACCCCCTGGTCGAGGAGCCGCTTCTTGATGCTCGGGATCTCGGCCAACGGATAGCCGGGGAGCGCGTCGACACGCGCATTCGCCTTGATCATCGTAGAGTCACCTGCGTGGTTCGAATGAGTGCTGATGCTCGGATCAGCGCCTTGAATCTAACCGCCCCCTGTGAAGTCGGCCGCTGCGAGGAAACCCCAAAACCCCGCCAAGCCGTACCTATCCGGAACTCGCCACCACGCCGTGACGGGCGAAGAAGTCCTCGATCTTGGTCCGCACCTCGCGCCAGCTCCCGGTGACCCGGTCGGCCTTGGGGAGGCCGTCCAGCACCTGGGGACCATAGCGCTTCGTCAGCACCCGCCGGTCCATCAGGACGATCACCCCGATGTCGGCGCGGCTCCGGATCAGGCGGCCGAATCCCTGCTTGAGCTTGAGGGCGGCGTGCGGGAGCAGGTACCCGAAGAATCCATCCTCCCCCTGCTCCGCGATCCGCTCCAGCCGAGCGGCGGTGATCGGTTCGCTCGGCACCTTGAAGGGCAGCTTGGTGAGCATCAGCGCCCGGAGCGCCCGCCCTGGGACGTCCACCCCTTCCCAGAAGGTGTCGGTCCCGAGCAGGATCGCGTTCCCCGCTTCGCGGAAGCGCCGGAGCAGCGCGTCGCGGTTCCCTTCCCCCTGTACCAGCAGCGGCCAACGATCGCCGAGGAGCTCGCGCGCCCGCACCGCCGCGGCCTTGAGCGCCGCGTGACTGGTGAAGAGGACGAACATCCCGCCGTCGGCGGCGTAAGCCAGGTCGCGCATCACCTCGACCACCGCGGCGGCGTGGCCGGTCGGGTCCTCCCGCGGATCGGGGACGTCGTCGGGGATCCCGAAGATGCACTGGTTCGGGAAGTCGAACGGCGACGGGAGGACCTCCTCCACCGTCACGTTGCTGTCCTCGCCTGCGAGGCCGAGCCGCCCCTTGAGGAAGCCGAACTCCCCACCGGCGGCGAGCGTGGCGCTCGTGAGCACGGCGGTCTTTACTCGATCGAACAGCAGGGACTTCAGGATCGGCGCCAGGTCGAGCGGCACCGCGGCACACGACACATCCTGCCCCTTCCGTCCGCTCTTCTCGGCCCACCGCACTCGTGGAGGCCCGCCCGCGATCGGCCGGAGTGCAGTATTCAATCCATCCGCCGCGTTCTCCAGCCGCCGCACCACCGAGCGGCACTCGGCCAGGAGTTGATCCCGCCGCTCGCTCGCGTCCCCTTCCTTCATCCGGTCGGCGATCGTGGCGATGTCCTCCTTGATCCGGCGGAATCCACCCAGCATCTGGTCAAGCTCCGCCGACAGGCCTTCCGCCCACACCGGGTCGGCGGCGAACTCCTCAGTGAGCCGGAGCGGTCCCTGCTCCCCTTCGAGCCGCGAGTGGAGTCGGAGGAAGAAGAGATCGGTGGCCCGCTTGGCATCGATGACACCGGGGGCAAGCCGCTGGCGGAGGAGATCGAGCGACGCCTGACTCAGCAGGTCGTTCCGGGTGGCGAGCTCGCGGCCGAGCGCGGGGACGATCCCCTTTCCGTTCCGCTCGAGACGCGCGAGCGTGCGGCGGACACCGCGGCTCGAGACCTGTGCGCCGAGGTGATTGGCGGCGACGTCTTCGAGATGGTGGGCCTCGTCGAGGACGATGCGCTGATACGGCGGGAGAACGGCCGCTTCCTGCCAGTTGTCCGCCGCCTGGCGCACGGCGAGGTCGGCCGCGAGGAGGTGGTGATTGACCACCACTACGTCGGCCTCGGCGGCCTTCCGTCGCGCGGCAAAGAGGAAACACTTGGAGTAGAACGAACACTCGAGCCGCGGACACAGGTCGGCTTCGGCGCTCACCTCGTCCCAGACTTCGGGGGTCGGGGGCACGGCCAGGTCGGCGAGCGACCCGTCGGCGGTGCGCGCGGCCCACCCGGTGATGCGGATCAGCTCGTCGTGCTTGTCGGGCTCGAGGAGGGAACCCTGCGTCTCGCCGGCCGACTTGAGCCGGTTGAGGCAGAGGTAGTTCCGCCACCCCTTCAGCAGGGCGAAGGTCGGCACCCGGTCTCCTACCTGGAGCGCGTCGGCGAGGAGGGGAAGGTCCTTGGCCACCAGCTGTTCCTGCAGCGTGATCGTCGCGGTACTGACGATGGTGCGTTCGCCGTTCTTCATCGCCCAGGCGATGGCGGGGACGAGGTAAGCGAAACTCTTCCCGACCCCCGTCCCGGCCTCGAGCAGGAGCGTGCCACCGTCGTTGTACCCGTCGGCGATGTAGGCCGCCATGTCGCGCTGGCTGGGGCGGTCCTCGTAGTTGCCGAGGATCCGGTGCACAGGACCAGCCTCGCCCAGCAGATCCACCACGGCGAGGGCGTCGATCGGTTCCTGCTTTCGCGCCTTGGGGACCTCGACGACGACGAAGAGCTGGGCCCCGGCGTTGTCGATGATCCCGAACCCGACCCCCATATCCGCCAACGATGCGGCCACGTGCAGGTCGGCCGAGGAGGGCTCGAGGATGCCGTTGGGGTGGTTGTGGAGCATCATCTGCCCCGGCTCGAACGCTCCCGGCAGCGCCAGTACGCGCTCCGCTGTCCCCCGCGCCAGCACGCGCACGGCCGCGATCACACCGTTGCCATCGACCTCGGCAGCGAAGTTGACCTCACGCCCGCCGGCGGCGTGGATCTCGCGGGCCAGGTGGGCGGTGATGGCGGGGGGGAGGCGCGGGTGGGGCACCCCGAATATTAACCGGGGGTGGGTGAAGATGGGTGGAGGGTGGAGGGTGGAGGGTGGAGGGTGGACGGTGGACGGTGGACGGTGGACGGTGGACGGTGGAGGTTTCAGGGCTCCGCAATATCGGGCCACTCTTCTGCGGAATCGGGGTGACGACCGTCGTGGACCGCTGATGTACTGTATTGGGAAGGGAGGCGGCGATGGGAGACTTCAGCGGACTGGTCGTCTGGAAACTGAGCACAGACAATGTGCTCGCCATCTATCGTGCGACGGAGGCCTTCCCCGCACGAGAGCGCTTCGGACTTGCGGCCCATCTGCGCAAGACCGCAGTCTCGGTGGCGTCCAACATTGCGGAGGGCAGTTCCAAAAACGGCGGCGACAAGGACTTCGCGAACTTCCTGCGCATCGCCCTCGGATCGCTGGGCGAGGCGCGCACCCAAACCTACCTGGCTGGCAAGCTAGGGTATGTCGACCGTGCAACCGCAACCGCGTTGGCGGGACGTGCGAGGCGGATCCGCGCAATGCTTGATGCCCTACGTCGCAAGGCGGAAGGTCATTTGCAGAACCCTCGACCTTGAACCCTCCACCCCGTTCAAGTCTTCAATTCCTTCTTCTTGGCTGCCGGGAAGAGGACGTTGTTCAAGATGAGCCGGTACCCCGGGCTGTGAGGATGCAGCGACAGGTCCGTTGGCGGGTCACCGATGGCGTGCTGGGGATCTTCCGGGTCGTGCCCACCATAGAAGGTCCAGGTCCCCTGCCCCAATTCGCCGTGGATGTACTTGGCCCAGGGCGCCCCCGGCTCGTCCGCGAGGATGGTCACACCCGGCTTGATCCGGTTCTTCATGAAGCTGGTGGTGAGGCCGTAGAAATCGGGGATCACCTGGCGATGGCTTTGCGTGAGCATCGTGTTGACCGGGTCGATCTTGGCGCTGTACTCGAACAGGGTGTACGATCCGAGCGGCTGCCTCCGCCCGAGCGAATTGACCTGGTGCCCGTCGATGTCGGAGAACTGCGGCACCGTGGGGCTCGCCTCGATCTGTCCGCCGGTGAAGGCGAGCGCATGGGCCCAGTCGAGCCGCGCGGAGGCGCCGGGGTCCATCGGGGTGTTGTCGGCGTAGCTCGCCGCGATGTCCACGTCGTGCGCCGCGAGCGCGAGGTCGAGGGTCTCGGTCGCGGTGCACATCGCGAAGAGAAATCCGCCGCGATCGACAAAGGCGCGGATCTTCTCCGCCACCGCCTTCTTCGTAGCCGGCACGTTGGGGAAGCCGAGCCGGCGGGCCATCTGGGTGTTGAGCTCGACCATCTCCCGGAGCCAGGGGGCGCCGGCGTAGGTCAGGTAGAACTTCGAGTACTGCCCGGTGAAGTCCTCGTGATGGAGGTGCAGCCAGTCATACGTCGACAGCTTGTCCCCGATCACCTCGGCGTCCCACACCTTCTCGAACTTGATCCCGGCGTAATTGAGTGCCATCGTCACCGCGTCGTCCCAGGGGACGGTGCCGGGCGGAACGTAGACGGCCACCTTCGGCGCCTTCTCCAGCGGGACCGCGTCGGCATTGGTGCCCGCGATCTCGGCGCGGATCCGGTCGGCCTCGCTCGCGCTGATGGAAAGGGTCGTCACGCCCGAGAGCGCCGCGTCGCGCTCGGTGCCGGCGTCGGCCGGGAGGAGGAACGACCCGTTCCTGTAGTTGAGCAGCCACTCCCCCCGCCCCTGCCGCTCCAGCAGCCGGAAAGTCACGCCATACGCCTTGAGATGCTCGGCCTGGGCATCGTCCATCGGGATCAAAATGTAGTCGGCGGCGTCGGCCGCCACGCTCCTGCGAGGAACCCGTAGGCCTCGGGTCGCCAGCCCCCCGACCATCATCGCGCCGACGAAGTCGCGCCGCTTCATGTGGCCGGCACCGCCCCACGCACCTCGTCGAGGAGATGCCGCGCTTCGGGAACGAGTGCGCTGCGGGGATAGGTGAGGATCAGATGCTCGAGCTGGGCGATCGCCTCGGGCCCCCGATGGAGGGAGACGAGCAACCGCGCGAGGCCGAGCTCCGCCGCGGGTGCGGTGGCGGGGACGGTGGTGGCGGCAACGACCTTGAACCGCCGCTCCGCGTCGACCACGCCACCCCGCGCCCACTCGAGCTCGGCGGCGAGGAGCCCGACGTGCGCCCCGCCCGCCTTGGGTGGCAGCCCCAGCGCGGCACGATCGAGCCCCGCGACCGCGGCAACAGTGTCGCCCTGCTCGAGCGCGAGCAGTGCCGCGCCGAGCGCCGGGAGTGAATCGGCCTCGATCGGCTGGATGAGGGCGAGAAGGGCGGTCCGTGCGGTCGCTTCGGCGCGCGTGCCCGCATACGGACCCGCCTGCTGGAAGAGAAGCTTCGCCCCCTTCAAGTCGCCTCGGAGAAGCGCCAGCCGTCCCATCAGCGCCGCACCATCCACGCTGCTATCCACCGCGGCGAGCCGGTCCGCTCGGCCGAGCTCCCCCTTCCGCATCCAGGCGAGCGCGAGTCGGCGCCGGAGGAGGCCGCGGTCGTCGATCGAGAGGAGGTCCCCGCGACTGGTAAGGGTCGATTCGGCGTCCTCCAGTTCCCCGCCCGCGATCTGCACTTCGAGGAGCGTGCGCACCGCCTGCACCGCCAGGTCACCGCTCGCGGTGCGGTCGGCGGCGATGAGCGCCAGCATCCGCCGCGCCGACGCGGGGTCCCCGCCGTCGGCGAAGGCACGCGCCGCTTCGAGCCGAGTGCGCGCGCCCGGCCCCGCGGCCTGGCGGTCGGCGAGGAGCTCAAGCGACTGGCCCAGCGCGCGCCGCGCGTCGCGGGTGCCGAGGGCCCGCACCTGCTCGACGAAACCGGCCACGAGTGCCAGACCGGCGCGGCCATCGGTCGCTGCTGCCACCGCGCGCCTCAGCGCCTCGGCGCCGCGGAGCGGATCTCCCCACTGGGCGAGGAGCACCGCGGCGAGGAAGGTCCCGTCGCCCCCCGACTCGGGGGCGAGGATCTTGAGGACCTCTTCCCGCTGCCGCTCGGGGGTCTGCACCAGCGCACTCACCGCCGCACCCCGATAGCCGGGCGAGACCTTCTGCGCGAGGAGCCACTCCCGGGCGCTCCCCGAAAAGTCTCCCGAGAGCTGCGCCACCTGCGCCAGCTCGGCCGAGAGCGCTTCGGGCTTCCCGGACGCCGCGCGCCCGAGAGTGTAGGCGCGCCGTGCCCCCGCGAGGTCGCGCCGCTGCAGCAGCAGATCGCCCCAGTCACGGTACGGCACGATCTTGTCGCTCTCCCCGGCGGCCCACCGCTCGGCGGTCGCGCGCATCGAGTCCACCTGCCCCGCTGCGGCCCAGACTCGGAGCGCGAGACCGTAGAGTGCCGGCGACGGGTGCGCCACGAGCCCGGCCCGCACTTCGGGAGCCATCTCCGCCACTCGATCGACGGCGGAGAGGGAGCGCTCGAGGCCGAGGAGCGCCGATTGATCGGCGGGATCGGTGCGGAGCACGACGCGATAGGCGTCGGCGGCCAGCGGATAGCTCCCCCGCCGCTCCAGGTCGAAGGCGCGCTGCAGCGGGCTCGGCTGCTGGGCGCACAGCCGCACAGGCGCACAGACGCACCAGGTCCCCAGGACGACCACGCACCACGTACCACGCACCACGTACCTCATGGTGTGACCGCCAATCGCCGGAAGTACTCCACCACCAGCCGCCGCTCCTCGGGAGCGAGGCGCTGCAGCTCCTCCCACGATGGCATCCGGAGCCGTCCTTCGCCGTCGGCGAGGCGGGCGCGGAGCGCGGGCGGGAGGTGCACGCTGTCCCCGCTCGCGCCGGTGCTCTGGCGCTCCTTCTGCTGGTCCTCCTGCTGGCCTTGCAGCGTCCGCCCGGCGTCGAGCATCCGGTGGAAGAGCCGATCCTGGCGTTCGACCGTGGCCCGGTCGAGCCGCCCCGCTTCGAGGCGCCGAGCGAGGTCTCGCGCTTCATTGGCGAGCTGACCCGCCCCCGGCGACTGCCCACCCGCGCGGAGCCGCTCAAGCTGCTCGGCGATGGCGCGCTGTTGGGCGGCGAGTCCCTGCATCTGCGGCGACCCCTGGCCCTGCCCGGGCATCGGAAGGAGCGACTGCGCCCCCTGACTCACCCCCTGCTGCTGCTGGGCGAGCTGGCTCATCCGCTCCATCGCCTCCTGCATCCCGGACCCCGACTGCGCCCCGCCCACATCGCTCCGGCTCCGGAGGAGCTGCTGCGAGACCGCGTTCAAGGCGTCCACCGCCGATTCGGCGCGGTCCCCACCCTCACGGAAGTTGGGGGTCGCGGTTGAGAGCGCCTCGAGGGCCCGCCGCATCTGGTCCTGCGCCATCGCGAGGTTGAGACCGAGCTGGGGGGAGACGAGGGCGTTCTTTCCCGAGGCATCGCGCAGCTGGTCAAGGACCCGCTGGGTCCCTTCGGACACCGCCCCCTCGCGCTGGCGGAGCGAGCCGGCCGACTCGCCGCGGCGATAGCCCTCCGCGACGTCGAGCTGGGAGGTCGTGAGGTGCGACATCTCCTGGAGCGCGGCGTCGAGCTGGCCGGTCACCTCACTCCGCCACTGCTCCTGCATCTGGTCGCGCTGCTGCTGCAGATCGTCGGGGAGCGCGCCGAGCTTCTGCTCCGCCTGCTGACCGCTCTGCTGCGCCTGCTGGCGCTGCCCCGACTGCGCCTGACGTGAGGCCAGCCGCATCTGCTGGGCGGCCTCCCGCGCCTGCTGGGCCGCCTGGTCCATCGCCGCCTCGCGGCCTTCCTGCTGCACCTGGTCGCCCAGGTGTTCGAGCGCGGCGCCAAGGGAGTCGGCCCGGTCGGCGAGCTCCTGCTCGGCCCGGGCGGCGCGGCTGCTGTCGGCGACCGGCATCTGGCGGTCCCACTGACGCTGTTGCTCATGCAGATCCTTCGCTTCGGCCTGGAGGTTGGCGAGGTCCCCTTCGATCGCGGCGCGGCGGAAGAGCTCGCGGCTCCGCTCGAGCGCCTCGCGGAGCTGTTGCTGCTGCGCCTTCAGGTCCTGCAGCGCCGTGCGGGTGCGGTCGGCGTCGAGGTCGCGGAGGGCACGCTGGAGTTCGTCGAGTTTCTGGCGGAGCTCAGGGGTGAGCGCGCGGTTGAACTGGCGCCGGATCTCGTCGAGCTGGCGCTGCCACTCCGGATCGGAGGCACCGGCCGCTTCGGCCGCGCGCTGGAGCTCCTCGAGCTGGCGCTGCAGCGCTTCGGCCTGGTCGATCATCCCCTGCTGGTCATTGGCGACCTGCTGGGCACGCTGGGCCGCCTCGAACTCGAGCGCCTTGTCCTGGTCGCCGCGGGAGGCGGCATCGGCGCGGTTCCGCTCGCTGGCGAGGTCCTCGGTGCTCCGCTCGAGCCGCCGGCTCCGGGCCGCGGCGGAATCGAGCTGTCGGGCGATCTGCTGGCTCGCCTCGCGCGCGGCCGCCCGCACTTCGTCGGGGCGCGCGAGCCGGAAGACGTATTCGCGCGAGGCCCCCATCTGCGGATGCGGGGCGCCGTCCCAGGCGCGCACGGTCACGCGCACGGTATCCCCGGGAAGAAGACCGCGCTCCCGAAGATCGAGCACGAACGGCAGCACCGCGTGATCGGGAAGACCGTCAGGCAATACCACCGGCTCCATGCGAGCGGGGTCGGAGAACCCCTGTCCGGTGATCCGCCGGCTCTCGACCGCGAGGCGGGCGAGTCCGTGGTCGTCGCGCGCTGCGATGATGAGCGGCACCTGAAGATCGAGTGGGATCACCGTGTCGGCACCGGGGACCGGCACATCGACGATCGGCCCGCTGTCGGGGACGACCCGGATCGGGAGGAGGACCGGATCCCCCGCGAGAGGAACTCCGGCGGTGGTCTGCAGCGCGAGCTTCCAGACCCCTGAGGCGCGAGGCTCGGTCATGCCACGGAAGGCGCGGCCATCGACCGCGAGCGTCGAGCGTCCACCGGGGCCCTCCCACGCCGCGGCCCGGAGTTCAGCGGTCGCCTCCCCCGTGGTGCTGAGTCGGGTACCCGCCGGCAGGAGGACCGTGTCGCCGTCGAGCGGGAGGGGCTCGGGTTCGAGCCGGAGATAGGCCGGATAGGTCGCCTGCACCGCCACCGTGCCAAGGAAGGCGGGGACGCGGACCTGGACGGCGAGGGTGTCGCTCCCGCGGCCGCCGGCAGTGAGCCGGGCAAAGAGATCGGTCTCGAGCGGTGCGGTCTCGTAGCTCCCCTGTCCGGTCGAGTCGAGCGTCACCGGCACATCGCGCCACGATTCGCCGGGAGCGCGAAGCCAGAGGAGCACCTCGCGCCGCCCCACCGCCGTGAGCTCGAGCGTTACTCGACTCCCCCGATCGACCAGCGAGTCGGGGCCGCTCACCTGAAGCGGTGCCGTCGTCGCGAGCCAGGCCGCCGCCGGATCCCAGAGCAGCCCGGCACGACCGCGCGTCGGACGCGCCGCGACGAGGAGGATGACCGAGGCGGCAAGCATGCCTGAGGCGACGAGCGTGCGTCGGCGACCCCGGAGTACGAGTGGAGCGAGCACCGACGGCCCCCGCGCATCCACCGCACCCGCCGCTGCGACATCGGCGGCAACGAGAAGCTCGTCACTCGTGCCGAGGGCAGGACCGGTGAGGAGTCCGGTGAGCGCCCCGGCGCGCCACCCCCCCGAGCGCTCGAGCAGACGCGCGGCGTCCGCGCTCGTGCCATGCGCGACAACCCGGCGCGCGAGGAAGATCCCGGCGCCGAGCGCAAGGAGGGCCAGCGCCCACGCGGCACCGACCCAGAGTCCCCCTTCGACCCAGCCAAGCCGCGCGGTCCAGGCAGCCACACCAAGGATCCCAGCCGAGACGGCTACGCTCCCGATGAGTGCGGTCGCCACGGGCCACCGCCGGAGCGGTGCGGCCAGTCGGTCGAGGACTCGGCCGGTGTCGGTCACCGCCCGTTCCCCACCGCATAAGTGAAGAGGTTCACTCCCATCCGCACCGCCGACTCCCGTACCTCCGGCGTGTCGTGGTGGACCTCCGGATCCTCCCACCCGTCCCCCAGGTCGGACTGATAGGAGTAGTAGACCGCGAGTCGGCCGTCGAGAAATATCCCGAGCCCTTGTGCCGGCTTCCCGTCGTGCTCGTGGACCTTCGGTGTCCCGCGCGGGAGGTCGTAGACGATGTGATAGATCGGATGGTCGAGCGGGACCTCGACCAGGGGGAAGTCGGGAAAGAGCCGAGCGAGTTCGCGCCGGATGGAGAGGTCCATCCCGTAGTTGTCGTCGGCGTGGAGGAAGCCGCCGCGGCGGAGCCAGGTGCGGAGGGTCTGGAGGTCGCGGTCGCTGAAATGGACAGTCCCGTGCCCCGTCATATACAGGTAGGGCAGGTCCCAGAGCCGGTCGTCCGCGAGGGTCACCGACTGCTCGCGGTCGGCGGTGCGGAGCCCGGTCCGGTCGCGAATGGCGGCGAGGAGATTGGGCAGGCTGGAGGGGTTGGCGTACCAGTCGCCGCCGCCGTCGTAGTGGAGGCGGCCGATGGTCAGGGTCGACGGCGGTGGAGGGCGGAGGGTGGAGGGTGCCGCACTACCCAACAACGCCGCGGTGGCCGTGAGGACGAAGATAGAGCGGAAGTTGTTCTTCACGTTGGAACCACCTCAGGCGCTCCTTGATGCAGGACCCTCCACCCTCAACCCTCGACCTGTTTCATCGTGTGCACGATGTCATACACGACATTGCGGGCCACCCCCGTCCGGTCGGCCACTTCGCGCACCACGTCGCGCTTGGAGCGCCCGGCGGCGAGGAGTTCGGTGGCGAGCTGGCGGGCGACATCGGGATCGGGGCCCGCTTCGCTCACGTCGGGGGCGGGAGCGAGGACGAGGGTCACCTCGCCTCGTGGCGGATGTTCGGCGGCCCAGGTGGCGAGGAACTCCAGACTCCCTACTCGGAACTCCTCGTGGAGTTTCGTGATCTCCCGCCCCACGCACCCCTGCCGGCCCGCCGCGCCGCCGAGCCCGAGCTCGCGGAGGAGCTCTTCCACACGATTGGGAGCCTCGAAGCAGACCACGGTGACTCCGGGCGTCGCGGCCTGGCGGAGCCACCGGTCCCGCTCCGGCCCCTTGCGCGGGGCGAAGCCGAGGAAGAGATAGCGATCGGCCGGGAACCCGCTGACCGAGATCGCGGCGGTGACCGCCGAGGGGCCTGGGATGGGGACGACGGTGAACCCGGCGGCACGCACCCCTTCGACCAGGACGGGGCCGGGGTCGCTGACGCCGGGGGTCCCGGCGTCGGTGACGAGCGCAATGTCCTCCCCTTCCCGCAGGATCTTGATCAGGGCGTCGGCGCGGGAGGCGTCGGAGTGCTGATGGAAGGCGACCAGGCGGGGGTGGGCGTCGAGGTGGGCCAGGAGTCCGCGACTGACGCGGGTGTCTTCGGCGGCGACGACGGGGACCGTACGCAGCAGCTCGGCCGCGCGGGGGGAGAGATCGCCGAGGTTGCCGAGCGGGGTGGCGACGACGTAGAGGGTGCCGGAGCGCCCTACCACGTCACCTTCCAGGGGAGGCGTTCGAAGTAGCCGACGGCCTGGAGCTGGTGGCGGTTCTCCTTGCCGGCCTCCTTGAGGACCGTCACGGCGCCGCCGGGGGAGACGAGTTCCACGTCCTGGAGGAGCTTCGAAGTCCAGGCAGCGAAGGCCGCGGTGAGTTCTTCGACGGTGACGACGAGGGTCGGGGGGGCGCCGTACTCGGGGAGCGACAGGAGCTCGAGGGCGGGATGCAGCACGGCGAGCGCGGCGCTCACCCGCTGGTGTTTCCGGGTCGCCTCCCCCATCAGCTCCTTGTCGGCGGCGGCGAGGATCCGCCCCTGCACGTCGCGGAAGAGCTTGACCTGGGTCGGGAGCGCCTGCACCGGGAGCTCCCGCTGGATCGCGACGAGATCGTGGCCCACCACTTCCTTGGGTGGCTTGCCCCCCTGGCCCAGGAGCTTGAGGAAGTACTTGTCGGCGTTGATGCCGGCGGGCTGCTCGTGCAGATACCCGCCGGTGAAGACCCCGCCCGAGAAGCGGAGGAAGCTCACCCCGCCGTCGATCACCACCTCGAGCACGCCGTCGTACACCTCGGTGCGGAAGACCTCGAAGAACTTCTCCGGCTGGCCGGGGTCGATGAACCGGGCCTTCGGCGCCGAGGCGCAGGCGGTGTACATCCAAAGGAGCTGCTCCATCGGCGCCTGGCAGTACGACACCTCGCTCCGTTCGGTCTCGGCGTTCATCCGCCGGAGCGCCTCGGCGATGGGCACCAGGTGGCGCCCGTCGCTCCGCAGGGTGGCGGCGTTGATGATCTCCCCTTTGCGGAAGAAGAGGAGGATCAGCTCTTCGGGGAGGTAGGCGGCGAGGTACGCGTCGACCATCCCGTCGCGGTCCCGCTTGGCGTAGGCGAGGACGTTGTCGAGATGGATGAAGGCCAGGCGGGTGCGCGCGATCATCTTCCCCGTGGAGGGGAAGTCCAGGTCGAAGAGCCGGACGTCGCTGGAAAGGAAGCGGGCGGTGCTGGCGCGCATGAGGAGAAGTGCCTAGTGCCTAGTACCTAGGAACGCTGACGATCATGGGAGCGCTCGATGCTGGATCCCACGAACCCTCCGAAGTGGCTTGGTACCAGTTACTCGGGCAGGAAGCCCCAGGCACTAGGCACTAGGTACTAGGTAC
>JANLXK010000417.1:0-5111 GCA_031365045.1 Gemmatimonadota bacterium
CCCTCCGAAAACCGGAGGGGGGTGTTCGTTTCTACGGTTCGGCTCCCCCTCCCCGATTTGCGGGGAGGGGGTCGGGGGGTGAGGCGGAACAGAGAGGGTCGGGGATGAGGTAGCACTCCCGTCATCCGCGTGCCACTATTAGTGCGAGGCCGGCCCCCAACGCCCCCTCACTCCTCACCCCTTACCTCTCACCATGCATGAACCTCGCTCCTCCGCGCCAGGAATACGACGTCATCATCGTCGGCTCAGGCGCCGGCGGTGGGATGTCGGCCTACGCCCTCACCAAGCATGGTGCCAAGGTCTGCCTCCTCGAGGCCGGCGGCGACTGGGACAATTCCCGCGACAGCGCGATGCTCAAGTGGAACTACGAGTCCCCGCGTCGCGGCGGCTCCACCAAGACCAAGCCTTTCGGGGAGTTCGACGCCTGCATCGGCGGGTGGAACATCGAGGGTGAACCGTACACCAGCGCCGACGGCTCCCATTTCGACTGGTGGCGCGCCAGGATGCTCGGCGGCCGCACCAATCACTGGGGGCGGATCTCCCTCCGGTTCGGGCCCGACGACTTCAAGGGGAAGACCAAGGACGGCCTGGGCGATGACTGGCCCATCAGCTACGACGACGTCAAGCCGTACTACGACAAGGTCGACGACCTGATCGGCGTCTTCGGAAGCAACGAGGGTCTGCATAACCACCCCGACGGCCATTTCTTACCGCCGCCGGAACCCCGCTGCTACGAGAAGCTGGTGCAGCGCGCCAGCGCCCAGCTCAACGTCACCTGCGTTCCCGGCCGCCTCAGTATCATCACCCGCGCCCACAACGGCCGGATGGGGTGCCACTACTGCGGCCAGTGCGGCCGAGGCTGTGCGGTCAACGCCAACTTCTCCAGCACCAACGTCCTCTTCCCGCCGGCCAAGGCCACCGGGAATCTCACCATCAAACTCAACGCCCACGCCCGCGAGGTCACCCTCGGCCCCACCGGGAAGGCGACCGGCGTCCACTATATCGACAAGACCACGGGGCGCGAGGAGCACGTGCGCGGCCGGGTGGTGGTGCTCGCCGCGAGCGCGCTCGAGAGCGCGCGGATCCTCCTCAACTCGAAGAGCACCCGCTTTCCGCACGGGCTCGCCAATTGGAGCGGGGTGGTCGGCAAGTACATCACCGACACCACCGGCTCCGACGTCGCGGGATTCATCCCGACGATGCAGAACTGGGTGCCGCACAACTGCGACGGCGTCGGCGGCGGGCACGTGTACATGCCCTGGTGGCTCGACAACAAGAAGCTCGACTTCCCCCGCGGCTATCACATCGAGGTCTGGGGCGGCTACGACATGCCGGGCGCCGGCTTCATGGGGGGCGTCCACCGCTACCCCGCCGGCGGCGGGTACGGTCAGGCCCTCAAGCAGCAGTACCGCTCCCTTTACGGCACCACGATCGGCTTCAGCGGCCGCGGGGAGATGATCCCAAACGAGAACAGCTACTGCGAGCTCGACCCCGAGGTGAAGGACCGTCACGGGATCCCGGTGCTCAAGTTCCATTGGAAGTGGGCCGACTACGAATACAACCAGGTCAAGCATATGCAGGAGACCTTCCGCGCTTTGATCGCGCAGATGGGGGGACAGGTCTTCGATCCGATGCCCACCAAGGACCGCGGGTACGGCATCTCCAACGGCGGCTCGATCATCCATGAGCTCGGCGGCGTCCGGATGGGCCCCGACCGGCGGACCTCGGTATTGAACGCCCACAGCCAGGCGCATGACGTCCCCAACCTCTTCTGCGCCGACGGCGGCCCGTTCGTGAGTCAGGCCGACAAGAACCCGACCTGGACCATCCTGGCGCTCGCCTGGCGCACGGCGGACTACATCGCGGCCCAGCGCCGCCGGGGGGTCCTGTGAGCATGGACCGCAGGCAGGCCATCACCGCGCTCGCCGCGATGTCGGCGACGCTCGGCATCCCGGTCTCGATCCTTGAAGCCGCGACCCGATACACCCGACACGCAACACCCAACACGCCCTTTGCCCCCCGCTTCTTCACGGCCGCCGAACTGGCCACGGCGACGATCCTCGGCGACCTCATCATTCCAAAGGATGATCGCTCGGGGGCGGCCTCTGACGCCAAGGTCCCCGAATACATGGACTTCATCTGCGCCGAGTATGACTCGACGGGCGACTGGATGCGGAGCGGGTTGATGTGGCTGGAAGGGAACGCGTCGGGGCGGTTCCAGAAACGGTTCAGCGACCTCACCGCCGACCAGCAGGCGCTGATCCTCAATGACATCGCCTGGCCGGCACGCGCCAAACCGGAACACCAGGACGGAGTGAAATTCTTCAATCGCTTCCGCGATCTCACGGCCAGCGGTTTTTGGTCGAGCCAGGTGGGGGTGCAGGACCTGCAGTACCAGGGGAACACCTTCGTTCGCGAGTGGATCGGCTGCCCCCCCGAACAGCGGGCCAGGATCGGGGCGACCTAATAGTTCAAATTCGTAGTCGTGGGTTGGGCCGTTCACCACGGAGGATCGGAGCTACACGGAGAGCCGCGGAGGAAGATTTTGTGGGGTCTCAAGGGGAGCTCCCCTCAGGTACCACAAGAATTGGCGTTCTCCGTGAGTCTCCGTGCCCCTCCGATCCTCCGTGGTGAACGCCCCATGCTTTCAAGGGAGATGCCGATGCGACTCGGAGTGACGCTCGCGGTACTGGCCATTGTGGGCTGTCGGCCTGCTGAACCCGCGATCAACCTCAAGACGTGGCGGGTCGTGGCACTCGGCGACCAGGTCGCCCCGGTCGGCGCTGGCGGGCATTACCTCACGATGTATTTCGGCCCCGGCACGGGCCGGCTCTCCGGATTCGCCGGCTGCAACCAGTACAATGGACCCTACACACTGATCGGTGATTCCCTCACAATCGGCCCCGTGGTCTCGACCAAGATGGCGTGCATCGAGTCGATGGACCTGGAGTCGCGCTTCCTTAGCGCCCTTCCCGCCCTGACCCACTGGCAGGTGACCGACTCGACCCTGACCTTGACCGGTGCGGGTGGGGTGGCGGTGCAGCTCAGAACTGGAGAACATTAGGAATGCCCCGCCCCAAGCGCCTAGGTATCGGCTTCATCGGCTCCGGCTTCAACGCCCGCTTCCATATGCAGGCCTTCCAGGCCGTGCGTGACGCGGATATCCGCGGCGTCTGGAGCCCCAACGCCCGGAACGCCGCGGTCGCGGCCCGCTACGCCAACGAGCTCGACCTTGGCCCCTGCAAGGCGTACAAGACCATCGCGCAGATGGTGGCCGACCCCGACATCCACGCCCTCTGGCTCTGCGGCCCCAATCAGGCCCGCATCGCGAACGTCGAGGAGATCAGCGACACGATCACCCGTGGTCGCGGCGAGTTGATCGGCCTCGCCTGCGAGAAGCCGCTGGCGCGGAACGTGGCCGAGGCGAAGGAAGTGGTGCGGCTCACCAAGGCGGCGGGGTTGAAGCACGGCTACCTCGAGAACCAGGTCTTCGCGCCTCAGGTGGAGCTGGGGCGGAAGATCATCTGGGCCCGTGGGGCGGCCACCACCGGACGTCCGTACTTGGCGCGCGCAGCGGAAGAGCACGCAGGGCCGCATATGCCCTGGTTCTGGAACGGGAAGTTGCAGGGCGGCGGCGTCCTCAATGACATGATGTGTCACTCGGCGCTGGTGGTGCGGCACCTCCTCACCAAGCCGGGGGAGAAGCTCCGCACCGTCAAGCCGGTGGCGGTCACCGCCCACATCGCCTCGCTCAAGTGGAGCCGCCCGGAGTACGCCCGGAAGCTCAAGCAGACGATGGGAGTGGATTATCGCCGACGCCCCTCCGAAGACTTTGCCTCCCTGATGGTCGAGTTCCGCACTGACGACGGCTTCACGGTGATGGGCGAGGCGACTACGAGCTGGTCCTTCGTCGGCGCCGGGCTCCGCTTGAGCGCCGAGCTCCTCGGTCCCGAGTACTCGATGACCTGGAACTCCCTTGATGCGGGGCTCAAGCTCTTCTTCAGCCGCGAAGTGAAGGGGAAGAGCGGCGAAGACCTGGTCGAGAAGCAGAACGCCGAGCAGGGGCAGATGCCGGTGGTGGCTAGCGAAGCGGCGGCGTACGGTTACGAGGCGGAGGACCGCCACTTCGTGCGCGTCTTCCTCGGCAAGGAGAAGGCGCTCCTCAACTTCGACGACGGACTCGACGTGGTGAAGATCCTGATGGCGGCGTATCAGAGCGCCGAGCAGGGAAAAACCCTCCGCTTCCCGCCGAAGGATCAGGACGACTTCGTGCCGAAGGTGGCGCAGGGGACGTGGAAGCCATAACCCTCTCCCCCTGACCCTCTCGGACAGACCTCACCCCCCGGCCCCCTCTCCCGCTGGGAGAGGGGGAGAGTATCGGGGCTGTTCCCCCTCTCCCAAAGGGAGAGGGGGTTAGGGGGTGAGGTCTGAACGGGAGAAGGGGTGACTCCGGAGAACAGATGCACGTAGGAACCCATTTTCTAGCCGGATGGCTGGTCGCCGTCCCGAAGGGTGATCTCACCCCGCGGGAACAGGGCGCGATCGCGTTCGCCGGCGTCGCCCCCGACCTCGACGGGCTCGGCATCCTGGTCGACAAGGTCAACGGCTGGGTGGGGCGCGAGAGCTTTACCTACGAGACCTGGCACCATGTCCTCGCCCACAACCTGGGCGCGGCGATCGTCTTCAGTGCCGTTGTGGCCGCGCTTGCGCGGCCTGGGCACCGGCGCGCGGTCGCCGCGCTCGCCTTCCTGAGCGTCCACCTCCATCTCGCATTCGACCTCCTCGGCTCCCAGGGCGCCGACGGGTCACAGTGGCCCATCCCCTACCTCTCCCCCTTCTCCCAGGCGTGGCAGTTGACCTGGAGCGGGCAATGGCGGTTCAATTCGTGGCAGAATACGACGATCATCGCCATTCTTCTGGTCGCGACATTGTGGGCGGCGTGGAAGTACGGCCGGTCACCGGTGGGGTTGGTGAGTGCGAACGGGGACGCGGCATTCGTCCGTACGTTGAGGAATCGGTTTGGATCTCCAAGGAGCATGAACGCATGAATCTCTCCTCCACGCGCGGGCGCAACCCCCCCCACACCCCCCCACAAAAAAGACGGGGGGGGG
>JANLXK010000474.1:0-1543 GCA_031365045.1 Gemmatimonadota bacterium
CCCTCCCCCTTTCGGGGGAGGGGGAGTTCGTGGGTCACCGATTAGATTTCCTCCGTACCTCAGAAGGAACGGAACATCCGCCAGTTGATCGAAGTCCAGCCTCCCATCGAGCGCGCCATCCTGGTCGGCTCGCCGCGGAAAGGCTCAAAGGAAGTCGCGGTCCTCCAGGAGCATCTGGACGAGCTGGAACGGCTGGTCGACACCGCCGGTGCCCAGATCGTCGGCCGTCTCACCCAACAGATCGCCTCGGCCAGCCCCGCCACCCTCATCGGCGAGGGAAAGGTCGAGGAACTCAAGGCCCTGATCGCCGAGACCGGGGCCACGCTGGTCGTGTTCGACGAAGAGCTCACGCCCAACCAGGGGGCGACGCTCGAGAAAGAGGTCAAGTTGCGGGTGATGGACCGCGCGGAGGTGATCATCGATATCTTCGCCACGCGAGCGCGCTCGCACGAGGCGAAGCTCCAGGTGGAGCTGGCCCAGAATAAGTACCTGTTGCCGCGACTGGCGCGGATGTGGACCCACTTGTCGCGTATCCGCGGCGGTATCGGTCTCCGGGGCCCCGGCGAAACGCAGCTCGAAACGGACCGCCGGCTGCTCCGCACCAAGATCCAGCACCTCACCCACAAGCTGAAGGATGTCTCGCGCCACCGCGCCGTCCTCCGCGCCGGCCGCCGCACGATGCTCGATGCCGCGCTGGTCGGCTACACCAACGCCGGGAAGTCGTCGATCCTGCGGTCGCTCTCCGGCGAGCACGACATCTTCGTCGAGGACCGGCTCTTCGCCACGCTCGACACGCTGAGCCGAGAAGTGGAGCTGGGCGACGGCTACCGGGCGCGGGTGTTCGACACCGTCGGGTTCATCCGGAAGTTGCCGCACAACCTGGTCGCGAGCTTCCGCGCCACGCTCGAGGAGATCGGCGAGGCCGACCTCCTGCTCCACGTGGTCGACGCGAGCCACGAGGATTGGGAAGAGCAGTGGGATGTGGTCGAGGGGGTCCTCAACGAACTCGGCATCCACGACATCCCGGTGGTGCCCGTGTTCAACAAGATGGACCTGGTGCCCGACCCGATCTCCTTCGCCCAGCGGGCGCGGGAGCTCCACCCCAACGCCGTTTTCGCCAGCACGATCAAGATCGACGGGATCGAGGGACTCAAGGCGGAGCTTCGGCGCCGGGAGCAGGAAGCGCACCCGCCGGTGGTGCTGCGGGTCCCGATGGCGGACGGGAAACGGATGGCGGAGATCTACCGTGTGGGCGAGGTGCTGAAGCGCGAGGAGGTGGGGGAGGAGTACGAGCTCACGGTGCGGATGCCGGCGGGAGAGGCGGCGCGGTTGGGCGTGTAGCGCCCCCTCCCCTGACCCCTCCCCCTGTCGGGGGAGGGGAACGTCGACAGAAAGCCCCCTCTCCCGACAGGGAGAGGGGGTTGGGGGAGAGGGCGTGGCGTCGGGACGAGCTACGCCCTCAGGCTCTTCCAGAAATCCAGCGTCCTTTGCGCCACCGCGGCGTCGGTGAACTCATCCATCACCCGCTTCCGTCCTGCCGCGC
>JANLXK010000215.1:0-1217 GCA_031365045.1 Gemmatimonadota bacterium
CAGGATCGCCGGATGCACGAGTTCGTCCACGAGGCCGAGCTTGAACGCCTTGGCGGCGCGCTCGCTCTTGCCGGCCAGGATGATGTCCAGCGCGGCACGGAGTCCGATGAGCCTCGGCATCCGCACCGTGCCGCCGGCGCCGGGGAGGATGCCGAGCATCGTCTCGGGGAGCCCGATGACGGTCTTCGGGTGATCGGTCGCGATGCGCCAGGTACAGGCCATCGCCAGCTCGCACCCGCCGCCGAGGCAGGCACCGTGGATCGCGGCGACCACCGGCTTGGGGAAGTCCTCGATCCGCTGGATCAGTTCCTGGCCGTTGCGCGAGAGCGCGGCCGCCTCATCGGCGGTGCGGAGCTTGGTGAACTCCTCGATGTCGGCGCCGGCGATGAAATTCTCCGCCTTGCCGCTGATGAGCACCACCGCCTTGACTGACGCGTCGGCGGCCAGCTGGGGGAGGAGCGTCGCGAATTCCGTGCGCGCGTCCTTGTTCAGCGTGTTGACCGGCGCGCCCGGGACGTCGAGTACCAGCAGCGCGACCTCGCCCTCACGTTCGATGCGGAAGACGGGCATCAGGTACGCTCCAGGATCATGGCCATCCCCATCCCACCTTGCGCACAGATCGAGAGGAGGCCGAACTGGACATCGCGGCGGGTCATCTCGTGGGCGAGCTGGGTCACCAGCCGGGCGCCCGTGGCGCCGAACGGATGCCCGATGGCGATCGACCCGCCGCTCACGTTGGTGATGTCCCAGTTCACGTCTCCCACCGGCCCCTTCAGCCCCAGTCGGTCGGCCCACGCCTTCGAGCCCCACGCCTGGATGTTGCTGAGGACCTGCGCCGCGAACGCCTCGTGGATCTCGACCAGGCCGAGGTCTTTCCAGGTGAGGCCGGCGCGCTCGAGCACCTTGGGCACCGCAAAGACGGGCCCTTGCAGGAGCTGCCACCCCGGATCGACGGCGGCGACCGCATACGCCTTCACGTACGCGAGCGGCGTGTAGCCGAGCGCCCGGGCCTTCTCGTCGGCCATCACGAGGACGGCGGCGGCGCCGTCGGTGAGGGGCGAGCTGTTGCCGGCGGTGACCGTTCCGTAGCGACGGTCGAACACCGGCTTGAGGGCGGTCAGCGCCTCGATCGAAGTATCGGCCCGGATCAGGTTGTCGCTGATGACCGGCTCGTCCATCCCCTTCCCGCCGAACCAGGGCGCGATCTCGGCGGTGAG
>JANLXK010000505.1:0-2743 GCA_031365045.1 Gemmatimonadota bacterium
GTCGTTGACCGAGAAGGAGGCGGGACCGCGCATCACGTCGAGCCCCTGGAGGCGGACCCACCGCTCCGCTTCGGACAGCAGGGCGTCGGCCGCCGGCTGGTCGTCGGCGCACTCGAAGAAGCCGAAGAAGCCGACCTGGTCCTGGTGGATCTCGTTGTGCAGCCGGTTATGGATGGCGGCGATCCGCCCGACCACCTCGGCACCCCGTGTCGCCAGGAAGTACTCGGCGGTGGCGTGCTCGAAGAAGGGGTTCTTGGCCCGGTCGAGGAGGGCGGCCACCTCCATGCGCAGCGGCGGGACCCACTTCGGGTCCCGCGCATGCATCCGGTAGGGCAGGTCGATGAATTGCTTGAGATCGCCGGGAGTGCGGACCCGGCGGACGGCGACGTCGGTCAGATGACCCCCAATTCCTTGCCGATCTTGGCGAACGATTCGAGCGCCTGGTCGATCTGCGCGTGGGTATGGGTGGCGATGAGGCTGGTGCGGAGCCGGCACTGCGACGGCGGGACCGCCGGGGCCACGACCGGGTTGGTGAAGACCCCGGCGTCATACAGCTTCCGCCAGAAGATGAAGGTCTTGTCCATCGGCCCGATCAGCACCGGCACGATGGGGGTCGTGGTGGCGCCGATATCGTAGCCCATCCCGCGGAGGCCATCCTGCAGGCGCCGGGTGATCTCCCAGAGGTGCTCGCGCCGCTCCGGCTCCTGCTGCAGCACCTCGAGCGCGGCCAGCACGCCGGCGGTGTTGGCCGGGGGGAGCGAAGCGGTGAAGATGAAGGGCCGGCTGTGGTGCTTGAGGTAGTCGATCGTGTTGTACGTGCTGGCGACGAACCCGCCCACCGAGGCGAGCGACTTCGAGAAGGTGCCCGCGACGATGTCCACCTCGTCCTGGAGATTCCAGTGGGCCCCGGTGCCGTCACCGTTGGGGCCGATCACGCCGATGGCGTGCGCGTCGTCCACCGCCAGCACCGCGCCGTACTTCTGCTTCAGGCGCACGAGCTCGGGGATGTCGGCGATGGTCCCTTCCATCGAATAGACGCCGTCGACGATGACCATCGATCCGTTGCTGGTGCCGTGCTTCTCGAGCAGGCGGCCCAGGGCCTTGTAGTCGCCGTGGTTGAAGCGCTGGGTCTCGCCGTAGGAGAGCCGGGCGCCGTCCACGATGCAGGCGTGGTCGAGCTTGTCGAGGAAGACCGTCTCGCCGCGGCCCACCAGCCCCGAGATGAGGCCGAGGTTGGCGCCGTAGCCGGTCGAGAATACGAGCGCCGCTTCCTTCTTGAGGAACTTGGCGAGGGCGTCTTCGAGCTGGAGGTGAAGGTCGATGGTGCCGTTGAGGAAGCGGGACCCGGTGCAGCCGGCGCCGTACTTGTGGAGGGCGCGCTGGGCCGCCTCGAGCACTTTCGGGTGGTGGGTCAGGCCCAGGTAGTTGTTGGAGCCCAGCATGATCCGGGGCTTGCCCTCAATGACGACCACCGTGTCCTCGGACTCGGAGATCGGCTTGAAGTACGGATACCAACCGCCCGCCTTCGCCTCCTCGGCCTTGGTGAAGGCGCGGCACTTGTCGAGCAGCGCCTGGGACTGGATGATCTCGGTTTCCACGGGCCCTCGGTCGTCCACGGAAGGGGCAGGGCCGGCCGAGTGCCGGTTCCGACCCCCACTTGGGAGGCGTAAATGTAGGCCCCGTACCGGGATGGGACAAGATTGCGGGGCCGCGCCACCACGCCTCGGTGACGCCGGCCACAGCCGGAGGCCCGGGGGTGGTGCACATTGGCTCCAGTCACTCGTCTTTTCCCAGGGTGGGCACGCCGCTTACCGTGCAGGGCGTTGCGCGGCGCCTCCTTCGCGCGTAGCGTTCGGGCGTCCTGCGGGCGGTGCCGTCCGCGCTTCCGGAGAACAAGCATGCGAATTGTCCTGCGTGCGTCAGGCGCCCTTGGCGTCCTCGCGCTCCTGCTCGTGGGCGACCTTGCCGCCCAGGGGATCCCCGTCCCGCCGCCCCCCGGCCGGCGCGAGATCCCCAACGTCGACATCTCGCCCAACGGCGCCTGGCGCGCCAAGGCTCGGCGGGTGCAGCAGGCGCGCGCGGCCGCCCTGGTCCGGAAGGATCTCCGGCTCCTCAACGGCCCGAGCGCGGCAATGTCGGTCAACGGCACCTACAACCTTCCGATCGTCTTCATCGCCTTCAGCGACACGACGGTGGTGCCGGGGGTCACGCCGGTCATCGGCGATACCGGGCTCTATCGGGCGCTCTTCTTCAGCCCCACCCCGACGCTCGAGACCACCCCACGTCCGTACTCGGTGAAGAGCTATTACGAGCAGCTGTCGAATGGGCACATCACCATCGTGGGGGACATCTACGGCTGGATCACGACGCCGTACAGCTACGCCTTGGTCGGCAACGGTTGCGCAGCGGTCTTCTGCCCCGGGTTCACCACCCGCTTCGGCGCGATGCTCCGCGCCTCGCTCGACTCGCTGAACATCCCGGCGCGGCAGGTGAACTGGGGGCAATTCGACAACGACGGCCCCGACGGCACCCCCAACTCGGGGGACGACGACGGCTTCGTCGATTTCGTCACCTTCGTGCACCCCACGTTGGGTGGTGAGTGCGGTGGTCCATCTGGCGGCCAGACCGGGAACCGGATCTGGGCCCATCGCTGGACCCTCGCGAGCGTGAGCGGGTCGGTCTATGTGACCCAGACATCAAAATTCGGGGGTGGCTTCATCCGGATCAACGACTACACCGTGCA
>JANLXK010000523.1:0-2612 GCA_031365045.1 Gemmatimonadota bacterium
CCAAGGGATGTGGCAACCTCGCGGGCGATCCGTTCGACCTCGGCAAGGACCTGCTTTTTGTCTTCGTTCATGGCCCCATCAACGAAAAAAGGTGGGCTTGCGCCCACCTTTCGGCGAAACACGCGCGGTACTGTAGCGGAATCCAGGCGGGGCCTGCAATTACCGGCGTCGCGCGCCGTTTTCACCCACTCCAAGACGCGCTGCGAGTTGACGCAGAGCCAAGCTGTCCGGATACCGCAGCATGGCGTCGTCCAATACCTTTCGAGCTTCGCCCAGTCTTCCTGCCCGCGCGAAGGCTAGGGCGGCACCGGCGTCGGCGCCGGGCCCGGCGTGGGCGGAAGTTCGAGCACATCGAAACGCCGCAACAACCTTGTCGGTCTCGCCGAGGCGGTCCCAAGCGGCGCCGACGGCCATCCAGCCCTCCGCCTCTCTGGGCGGGAATCTGTCGGCCCAGGACAGCGCACTCAGCGCCTCGTCGTGCCTTCCGGCAGCCGCGTAAGCCGATGCCAGGTGCCCGAGGTATTCCGCGTTTTCCGGCTCGATGTCGGTCGCATTCTGAAACCGCTGAATGGCGGAGGAGACGTCACCACGGGCGAGCGCGAACTGTCCTGCGAGGTCCCAGTAAGTATCCACTTCCCGGTGCGCTGCCAACGTCTTGGTCAAGAACGGCTCCAGGGCAAAAGGCCTTCCGGCCGCGGACTCGATGGATTGAAGGCGGAGCGCCGTACTGACCAGCAACGGATCCTCAGCGAGGGCCTGCCGGTAGTGTGTCGCAGCTGAGGCCGTGTCTTCACCAGCCTCCGCGAGTCTCCCGTCGACCGCCAGACGCACGGCAGCCGACATCTTCGGGTCCCAACGCTGAGCCATCGCCGCGGCGGCGCTGCCATCGCCAGCGAGGAGCTGCAATTCGACGATCCATAGGAGGCTCGATGGCTCCATATCGCCTGGAACTCGGGTCCAACCCTCTTCGAGGGCCGCCGAGGCCTCGGCGAAACGACCGTCACTCGCACGGGCTTCGCTCAGCATGGCGTAGGTCTTGCCCAGCGGCCGACGCTCATTCGCGAGCAGCAGCTCGGACTCCGCCTCGCGGTATCGTCGTTGGCGCATATACGACACCGCGAGGTTTCTGTGGAAGAAGAATTGGGTCTCCGCTGCTGCGCCATCCCCAATCGAACCCTTCTTCGAAGTGGACGGCTCCCCTGCAGGGGGAGGACGATCTTCGGAACCTCCGACATAACCGAGAGCCTGCAAATTAGCCATCATTTCCCGCATGACCTCGGGGTCGGCCGGAACGGCAGCCTCGTGCTCGAGTCGTGCTCCCACCAGTTCGTATGATTTCGTACTCAAAGGGCGGCGGCTGTCGAGAAGTCCCGGAACGAACGCGCCCGTGAGGACGCGCCCCGGCATGTCGTCGGCGAGCGGGAGCCCTGATACGTAAAGAAGCGTGGGGGTAATATCGAAGATGCTCGCCGGAGGGAGGCGGGTCGCCTTGATTCCCGGTCCGCGGACCACCAAGAGCCCCCAATCGCGGTGCCATTCCTCCGGTTGGCCCCGGGTCGATGGCGGGAAGTTCGGGCGGTCGTCGCCCACGCGGAACCCGTGGTCGGACAAGACCATCGTGACGGTCTCAGAGCCAGTTGCGCGCAAAAGCTCTCCGAGCAACTCGTCCTGCCATGCGTAGAAGTTGGGAACGGCGTCGTGAAAGCGCTGATAATCGTTATCGGAGACGAAGGACATTTTTGGCGGTAGGAAGTGTTGAAAGCCGTGCCCCATCATGTCGATCGCCTCGTAGTACACAGCGACGAATGGGACGCCGGCGCGCAGTTGGCTCAGAGCGATGTTGTGGTAGGTCCTCGCTTGGGCGATCACGCGCATGACAAAGCCTGCGGGATCGTCGACGCGCTTCGAGTCCTCTTTCTTCTGCGGTTTGGCGATGGCCTCGAGGGCTGCGCGATATTCCGCCTCGCTCACTGGGATGATCCGGGCAACCTCCTCTCGGGAGATCTGCGCGGCGCCGACGAAATTGCCGATCTGTCCACGCAGGAACTCGGGAGGGCTGGCGACCCCGGGGATCGCGGCAGCGGCGGCCGCCGTTCCGGCGCGGCTCACGGCTGCGGCCAGAGAGTCCGTAACGATCGTTCCATTGATTGTTTCAGCGGGAAACGATGCCCACCAACCGATCCAGCACGAGGGTCGGTCGAATTCGCCGAGGATGTTCCACAACGCTTTGACTCGTCTGAAGTCGCTGGTGATCGGGTGTCGCTCTCCGGTCGTCGCGTCCTTGACGAGAAAATCGGCGATCCCGTGTTCCGTCGGCGGCTTTCCGGTGGCCACTGTCGTCCAGAGGAGCGGCGAGAACATCGGATCGTAGGAGCGAAGATTTGCCGAACTTCCTTCGCGAACCATCCGGGCGAGATTCGGCATGCGACCCGCGGCGATCAGGGGCTCGGCGGTCCGCCAATCCGCCCCGTCCAGGCCGATCACCAACACACGCGCAATCGGTCTCCGCACCATAGCCATGTCTTAATCGTTGCTTCGTCGTCGTATCACCTCGTCGAGTATTGTGCTTCGTAGCGATAGCGACTCGGGTGTGAGGCCCGCCCCATGGAGGA
>JANLXK010000218.1:0-9832 GCA_031365045.1 Gemmatimonadota bacterium
GCCGCGCGCTCGAGGCGATCGACGCGTTCCGCCGGGTGCTGCAGTACGATCCGCGCTCCGCGGTCGGCCAGCGCTTCCTGGGGCTCGCGCTCGCGGCGGCCGGCCGGTTCCGCGAGGCGGCCGATCAATTGATGAAGTGGAGCCGGATCTCCGACCTCCCGCCCGAAGAGCAGTCGCGTGAGGAAGCGGTCGAGCAGGCGCGCACCGCGCTCCTGGCCCTCGAGGAAGCGATGAAGGTGTTGCGATGAGCGACGACGTCCGCGTCCTGACCGCCCAGCTGGCCGCCGACCCGGCGAGCCTCGTCTTCCTCCCGCTGGGGGAGACGCTCCGTCGTCGGGGGCAGCTCGAGGCGGCGCAGAAGGTCGCCTTGCAGGGACTCGGGCGCTATCCACACCTCCCCGACGCGCACGACCTCCTCGCCAGGATCCTCACCGATCGCGCCGAGTTCGAGCGGGCCTTTGACGAGTGGGACATGGCGCTCCGGCTCGATCCCCAGCACGCGGGGGCGCACAAAGGGCTCGGCTTCCTTTACTTCAAGGCGGGGCGGGCGGCCGAGGCGCTCCAGCACCTCGACGCGGGGCTGGCCGAGGCGCCGGATGACCCGAGCCTCCAGCAGGCCGCCGCCCGCGTCCGCGCCTCGCTCGGAGCCCAGGCGCCTGTGACGCAGGCGTCCACGCGTGGAGCCCAGGCGTCCGCGCCCGTGGGGGCGCCGGCCCTGTCCGATGATGATGCCGCCGCTCGCGCCGCCATCTTCGCCGGCCTCGAAGGGGCGCGGGACGGACTTCTGCTCGTGGATACGCAGGGACTCCGACTTGGCGGGGGTCTCCGGTCGCCCGAGGGGACCGATGTCGCCGACGTGGTCGCCGCCCATCTGGCCGGTGTCTCGCGCGAAGCGGCCCGAACGGCGAAGCTTCTGGGGCTGGGCGCCTGGGAGAGCGTGGTGCTCGAGTCCCCGGGTGGCAATGCCGCACTCCTCCCCGCCAGTTCGGAGGCCCTCCTCCTGGTGGTCCGTGACTCCAGCACGCCGATGGGCCGGCTCCAGGTCGGGGCCGAACGGGCCGCCCGCGCCGCCCGCGCCTGGCTGGAGACGCTGCGATGAGCACGAGTCCCTTCGAGACCGCACTCGAGCTCGTGACCCACGTGCCCGGGGTCCGGGGCGCGATGATCGTCTCGGCCGCCGACGGGGTGGTGGTGGCCGAGGCCTTGATGGATGAGATGAAGGGAAGCGCGGTCGCCGCGCTCGCGGCGAGCCTGGTGTCCCGGCTCCGGCGCGCGGTCGAAGGGGCGGGACGGGGTGTCCCCAAGTTCGTCCACCTCACCGCCTCCGGGGGGACGCTGCTGGCGGCCCCGCACGGGGAAGAGTTGATCCTCGTGGCCGTGGCCGAGCGCACGGTCAACGCCGGGCTCGCCCGGATCGAGATGCTCCGTGCGCTGGAGATCCTTGGCTGATGCGCGCCGTCGAGCCCTGGGTGATCGGACCGATGGAGACCTTCCTGGCCGAGAGCCAGGCCCGGCTCTGCCTGCTGATGACGACGGCGGGGCAGGTGGTGGCCCAGCACGGGTTCGTGCGGGCGGTGGACGTGATGGGGGTCGCCGCCCTCGGCGCTGGCATCGTGGCCTCGACCGGTGAGCTGGCCAAGACGCTCAAGTGGGAGCCGTTCACGACCGTGGTGCATCAGGGCGCGCAGCAGGCGCACTTGCTGGCAAGTTTCGAGACCCCCCGGGGTCGCTGGGTAGGATTGGTGGTCTTCGGTCCGGACACCTCGCTCGGGCTGGTGCAGTTGTTCTTCGAGCAGCTCGTGAAGGACCTCGCGGCCGCCGCGCCCGAGGCCCCCGCCCCCCAGCCGGTGTTGGCGGTGGACTTCGAACGAGAGCTCAACGCGAGTCTCCGTACGCTTTTCGGGAGCTGAGCCTATGTCCCTGGTGAACTTCACGACCCGTGAGATCACGTGCAAGATCGTCTACTACGGACCGGGCCGGTCCGGGAAGACGACCAACTTGCACTATATCTACGGGCGTGTGCCGGACACACGGCGCGGCCGCATGGTGTCGCTCGCGACCCAGACCGACCGGACCCTCTTCTTCGACTTCCTGCCGCTCGAGCTCGGCATGATCTCGGGGTTCAGCACCCGGTTCCAGCTCTACACCGTCCCCGGCCAGGTCTATTACAACGCCACCCGGAAGCTGGTGCTGCAGGGCGCCGACGGCGTGGTCTTCGTGGCCGACAGCCAGGCGCGGCGGCTCGAAGACAACCTCGAAAGCCTGCAAAATCTCCAGGTGAACCTGCTCGAGCAGGGCGTGGACGTCCGCGCCTTCCCGACGGTGTTCCAGTACAACAAGCAGGACCTCCCGCCCGAGCTGATCCTGAACCCGGCCGAGCTCGATGACGCGCTGAACTTCCGGGGCGTGAAGAGCTTCGGCGGGGACGCGCTGCACGGAAGCGGGGTGTTCGAGACCCTCAAGGGGATCTCCGAACAGGTCCTGAAGCGACTCGCGCAGAACCAGCCCGTGAGCGGATGACCGACCAGCTCAACCCCCGATTCCGGTTCGACGCCTATATCGTCGGCGCCGCCAACCGCCTCGCCGTCACCGCGGCGAAGGCGGTGGCGGAGTCACCGGGGTCGGCGTACAACCCGCTCTTCGTCTATGGCGGGCCCGGGCTCGGCAAGACCCACCTCATGATGGCGGTGGGGCATTTCGCGCGCGGGATCGATACGTCGCTCACGGTGGACTACATCACCTGCGATGACTTCGTCGAGGCCTTCCACGCCGCCATCGGCGCGGGGCAGGGGGATGCATATCGCCGGCGGTACGCCGAGACCGGCCTCCTGCTGCTCGATGACGTGCAGTTCCTCACCCACCGGCGGGAGGTGCAGACGGAGCTGCTGCGTCTGGTGGACCAGATGACCACTGCGGGCCGCCAGATCGTGATGTCGAGCGACCGCCCCCCCAGCGAGATCGAAGCGCTCGACGAGCGGCTCATCCAGCGGTTCGCCGGCGGGCTGGTCATCGACATCCTCGCTCCCGATCTCGAGACTCGCATCGCCATCCTCCGGCGCCAGGCCGACGAGCGCAATCAGCAGCTCCCCGCGGGGGTGCTCGAGGTCGTGGCGACCCTCATCGACGGCAACGTCCGCGAGCTGATCGGCGGGCTCAACCGCCTCATCGCCTGGCAGTCGGTGAGCGACAAGCCGATCGACCCCGACACCGCGCGCGAAGTCCTGGGCGGAGGCCCCGCGCCAAGCGCCAGGAGCGTAGGCGTCTCGCCTGGAGCGACGGGCGTTACACCTGTCATTGCCGAACCCGCCGCGCCGGCTCCCGACGAATTCGATTCCTTCCTGAGCGACATCACCACCACGGTGAACGCCCAGGTCGAGGCGTGGCGTACGCGCGTGGGCGAAGCGATCATGCGCTGGGAAGGCGAGGGATTCCGTACCGCCCGCCTCTCGGCCCTGCTCGAGCAGGAATCGCCGGGCGATCCCCTCGCGGCCATCCAGAAGTACGAGGCCGACGTGGCGCACCTCCGCGCGCTCGAGGCCGAGGTGGCCGAGCTGGAGCCGCAGCTGGCGGGGAGCGCTGCCTTCCGTGACCCCGATGAGCTCGCCGGCGCGATCGCGCTGAGCGAACGGGCTCGCGCCGGTTCCAACCCGCCGCCGGGGCCGTCGCCCCTCTTCCGGCTGGAGGAGTTCGTCGAGGGACCCTCCAACCGCATCGCGGTGCGGGCGGCGCACTCGGTGGTCGAGGAACCCGCCACCAAGTACAATCCCTTCGTGATCGTCGCGGCGAGCGGGCTGGGGAAGACCCACCTGCTCCAGGCCATCGCCAACCAGCTGGCCAAGCCCGAGGGGGCGGTGGTCGCCTGCCTCGGCGCCCAGGACTTCACCCAGGAGCTGATCGAGGCCATCGAGCGCGACCGCGTGCCCGTCTGGCGCGCGCGCTACCGGCGGGTCACCGCCCTCTGCATCGACGACATCCACCTCCTGCAGGGGAAGGACCGCACTCAGGAGGAGCTCTTCTGGCTCTTCGACCAGCTGCTGGGGCAGCACCGCCAGCTGGTCTTCTCCAGCGCCGTCCCGGTGCGCGACCTGACCGGCCTCGAAGAACGGCTCCGGAGCCGGCTCGAGGGCGGCCTCGTCGTCTCGCTCGGCGCCCCCGAACGGGAGCTCCGCCTCGGCGTCGTGGAGCGTGCGCTGCACGAACGCCTCGGGACCAGCGACCCCGAACTCGCCGCCTATCTGGCCGGCCGTCCGGCGGAGTCGCTCCGCGCGGTGCTCGGCCTGGTGCAGCGACTCCTCGGCGCGGCCGAGGCGCAGAACGTGGCGCCCAGCGCGGGACTCGCCCGCGAGGTGATCGAAGGGCCGATGTCCGGCTCGGAGCGGAAGAGCGGCGCCACCCGCCGCTCGAGCGGGATCGTGGTCACCACCTCGGGCGGCGTGAAGAGCGCCGAGAAGATGGTCTGGGACTGGCCCGATCTCGCGGACCGCCTGATGGAGGATCTCCGCTAATGGCCATCAAGGGGAGTCTCAAGGAAGCGTCCCTCCCGGACGTCCTCCAGCTGCTGGCGCTGGGGCGGAAGACGGGCTGCCTGGCCGTGGCCGACAAACAGAACTTCGGGTACATCTACTTCGACGAGGGGCGGATCTGCTACGCTTCGATCGTCAATCGCCGCGACCGGCTGGGCGACATCCTGGTCAAGAACGGGAAGATCACCGAGCCGCAGCTCGAGCAGGCCATCGCGATGCAGGAGGAGTTCCGCGAGCAGAAGCTCGGCGAGATCCTGGTCAACACCGGCGCCCTCAAGCGCCCCGAGCTCGAGGAGTACATGCGGGTCCAGATCGAGGAGGCGGTGTACTTCCTCTTCACCTGGACCAGCGGGACCTTCAATTTCGAGGCCGGGGTCAAGCCCGAGCGGCAGGACTTCCTCGTCAAGATCAACCCGGAGTCGCTGCTGCTCGAGGGCGCGCGGCGGGTCGACGAGTGGAGCCTGATCGAAAAAAAGATCCCCTCGTTCGACCTCATCTTCACCGTCGACCAGAAGCACCTGTCCGAGTCGGGGGTGCAGCTCTCGGCCGACCAGGAGCGGATCGTCCCGTTGCTCGACGGCAAGCGCGACATCCACCAGCTGGTCGAGGATTCCGGCCTGGTCGAGTTCGAGGTCGGCAAGTCGCTCTACGGTCTCATCGCGGCCGGCTTCGCGCATCGCGCGGGGAGCTCCGCTGTCTCGGCCGAGCCCAAGGTCAACGCCGCCCGCATCGAGGAGCACCGGAACCTCGGCATCGCCTTCTTCAAGACCGGCATGCTCGACGAGGCCCAGCGTGAGTTCCGCCGCGTGGCCGACCTTCGTCCCTCCGAGGCGAGTGCCCCCTTCTTCATCGGCCTCATCTCCCTCAAGCAGGCCAAATGGGCCGACGCGGTCGAGTCGCTGAAGCTGGCCGGCGAACGGGGCGGTCCGCGGCCCGCGGTGCTCGCCAACCTGGCGTTCGGGATGGAGCAGATGGGGCGCATCGCCGACGCCGAGGCGTGCTACGGCGAGGCGGTGAGCCGGTCGCGCGAGGATCCCCGGTTGATGACCGGGTGGGCCATTGCGGCGCTCAAGAAGGGGGACCCGCACGTGGCGGTCGGCCGGTTGCAGCGCGCGCGCGAACTGCACGGACAGAAGCAGCCGCCCGCCGTCTGGTTCTGGGCGATGAGCCTGGCGCAGGCGCTCGACAGCGATCTCGAGAACGCGCTCCGCACCGCCGAGGAAGGGGTGGAGAAGTATCCCCATCACCCGGCGCTCCGGAACAACTTCGGCGTCCTGCTCGAACTGATGGGCGACCTCGACCGGAGCGAGACCGTGGTGCGCGAGGCGCTCCGCGACGACCCGGCCTTGCCGCAGCTGTCGAAGAACCTGGGCGACCTGCTCTATCGTGGCGGAAAGTATGAGGAAGCGGCCGAGGCGTACCAGCGCGCCGCCAAGCTCGCCCCCGACCTGGGCGACGACCTCTTCTTCAAGCTTGGCAACATCGCGTTCCGCCAGCGCGACACCGTGCAGGCGCGCGAGCACTGGAAGCGCGTCCTGGCGCTCAACCCCGGTCACCAGCTGGCGCGCACCAATCTCGAGGCGCTGGAGACCGCGGGCGCATGATGCTCACCGGGGATCCCGAGGGGTTCGCGCGGCTGACCGGGGAGATCACCCGGGCAGCGGGGATGCAGCTCGGCGACTACAAGGAGAAGGTCCTCCGCCGCCGGATCGCGGTCCGGATGCGGGCCCGCGGCGCCGAGAGCTACGGCGCGTACAGCGACCTGCTCCGCAACGATCCCGTCGAGCTCGAGAAGTTGAAGGACGCGCTGACCATCAACGTCACGCGGCTGTACCGGAACCCGGAGACCTGGGAGCGCCTGCGCACCCTCGTGCTTCCCGGTCTGCTGACGGCGCGCGAAGGGGCGGTGCGGGTCTGGAGCGCCGGCTGTTCCTCGGGCGAGGAGCCGTACACGCTCGCGATGATCCTGGCCGAAGAGGCCGAACGGATGGGGAAGCCCGCCTGGGCCAACCGGGCCCGCATCGTCGCCACCGATATCGACGAACTGGTGATGGCCCGCGCCCGGGCCGGCCGGTATCCGACCTCCGCCTTCATGGAGATGCCGCCGGCGCTCACCGCCAAGTATTTCCGGCCCGTGGGCACCGACGACCGGGAAGTGGTCCCGATCCTCAAGCGGATGGTCGACGTGCGTCGTCAGGACCTCCTGCGCGAGCCGCCGCCGACCCCACCCTACGATCTCGTCGTGTGCCGCAACGTGGTGATCTATTTCGACCGGGACGGGCAGGATCGGCTGTTCGAACACTTCGCGTCCGCGCTCGTGCCCGGCGGATTCCTGCTCCTCGGCAAGGTCGAGACCCTGTTGGGCCTCGCCCGCGAGCGCCTGGAGGTGGTCGACGTGCGGGAGCGGATCTTTCGGAGGCCATTGTGAAGCCCGGCTCGATCGTGGTCAAGGTCGCGGATCTCAACATCGCCGCGGGCGACGCCGAACTGGTCACCCTGGGGCTCGGCAGCTGCGTGGCGATCTGCCTGCACGACCCCGTCGCGCTGGTCGCCGGGATGGCCCACATCCTCCTCCCCAACAGGAGCCTCAGCCGGAACACCGAGAACCCCGCCAAGTTCCCCCAGTCGGCGGTGCCGCTCCTCCTCGAAAAGATGGAGGAGTTGGGGGCGGAGCGCGCCCGGATCACCGCCCGGCTGGTGGGTGGCGCGTCGATGTTCGGCAATCTCAGCCCGTCGGGCGCCGTCCAGATGGGGGAGCGGAACGTCGTGGCGTCGCGCCAGGTGCTGCAGGACCACCGGGTGAAGATCACGGCGGAGGCCACCGGTGGCACGGCCGGGCGCTCCATCCGGATGCAGGCCAACGATGGATCCCTCTGGATCCGCACCCTGGCGACCGGTGAACAACCCCTCTGAACGCCCCACGGTCCTGGTGGTCGACGACAGCGCCCTCTTCCGGCGGCTGCTGAGCGAGATCATCGAGGCGTCGGGAGAGTTCCAGGTGGTCGGCACCGCGCGCGACGGTGAGGACGCGCTCCGGAAGATCCACAAGCTGGTGCCCGACCTCGTCACGATGGACCTCGAGATGCCCGAGCTCGACGGGCTCGGCGCCATCGGGTACATCATGTCGGAGATGCCCCGACCGATCGTCGTGGTGAGCGCCTACGCCGGGGCCGGCACCGCCGCCGCCATCCGCGCGCTCGAACTCGGCGCCGTCGAGCTGGTGCCGAAGGAGCTCGATGCCTCGAGCGACCCGGGCAAGATCACCGCCAAGCTCACGCCCCGGCTCCTGTCGGCCCTCCGCGCCGCCCAGGCGGCCGACATCTTCCGGGTGAGCCCGCTGGCCCGTCCCCGGCGGGTGGTCCGCCCCAGTTCCGACGACGTCTTCGCCCTGCCGGGCCGGGCCCAGCGCTGCGTGGCGATCGCCGCGTCCACCGGCGGCCCCCGCGCGCTGGCCGACCTGGTGCCGCAGCTCGAACGGGGGCAGGGGGCCGCGGCGCTCATCGTGCAGCACATGCCGCCGAAGTTCACCCGCTCCCTCGCGGAGCGGCTGGCGGGGCAGAGCCACTTCCGGGTCGTCGAGGCCGAGGATCACACACCGGTGCTGCAGGATACCGCGTACATCGCTCCGGGCGATTATCATATGCGGGTTACCGCCGCCGACGACGGCCTCTACCTCGTGCTCGATCAGGGCCCGTCCGAACACGGCGTCCGCCCCGCGGCCGACCCCCTCTTCAAGTCGGTCGCCACAGTGTTCGGGAAGCGGGCCGTCGGGGTCGTCCTGACCGGGCTGGGGCGCGATGGCGCCGTCGGCCTCAAGGCGATCCACGATGCCGGCGGGATCGGGATCGCCCAGGACAAGGAGAGCGCCACGATCTACGGGATGCCCAAGGCCGCCCTCGAAGCCGGAGGCGCCGACCAGGTGCTGTCGCTCGGCGGGATCCCCGCCCGGGTCAAGTACGAACTCGACCGGATGCGGCGCGCATGATCGCCATCTGGCTCGAGGTCGAGGCCGACGGCCGCCGCTTGGGCCTTCCCGCCGCCGACGTGCTCGAGGTCGGCGAGCTCGGGGCCGTGCTCCCGGCGCCGAGCCTCCTCGCATCGATGCGGGGCGTGATCGAATCCCGCGGGCGCCTCGTGCCGCTCCTCCACCTCGGCGCCTTCCTCGCCGGAGGGCCCGCGCCGGAGACCCGGGGCACCGCCACGGTGCTGGTCCGCGCCGGCGGGCGGCCGATCTGCCTCGAAGTGGACGACGCATTTGTGGTGCAACGCGGGGAGGTGCTGCCGGCGGTCGGTCTGCCGGGCCTCCCCTACGCCGCGGCTATCGCGCGACAGCAGGACGGGACCGTCCCGATCCTCGACCTCAACGCCCTCGGCGAACGACTCGCTGGCGCGGGAGCCTCCACGTGACGACCACCGGCGACGAGATCCAGATCGTGTGCTTCCGGGTGGGCAGCCAGGAGTTCGGCCTGAACGTGTTCCAGGTCGAGCGGATCCTGCGCTACGAACAGCCCGCCGCCCTCCCCAAGTCCCCGGACTACCTCGAAGGGGTTGTGACCTTCGAGGGGATCGCGGTCCCCGTCATCGACCTGCGCAAGCGGCTCTCGCTCAAGGCCGACCTGACGGAGGAGACGCGGATGATGGTCCTCGACATCGAAGGGCAGCGGGTCGGCATCGTGGTAGACCAGGTGCTCGACGTGGCCCGGGTCGACGGTGGTGCCATCGCGGCGCCCCCGGCGCTGGTGCGGGGGCTCGCCGCCGAGTACATCAGCGGCCTGCTCGTCCGCGAGGGCGAGCGGACCGTCGTCATCCTCAATGCCGGGCGGCTCTTGTCGTCCAAGGAGCGGCTCGCCCTCAAGTCCGTGGGCGCGGCCTGATCATCCGATGAGTGCTGAACCCTTCGTCGTCTCCCTGCGACAACAGTACCAGGAGATCAGCGCCAAGCTGGAGTCCGCCCAGGCGTTCGCCGAGCGCGAGATCGTCAAGCGCGAGATCATCGCGCTCTTCAAGCGGGTCGACGGCACGCTCACCGAGCTCGGGCAGCTGAAGGAGGATATCCGGCAGCTGGTGGACAAGTACAAGTCGCAGGCTGCCGACACCGCCACCGCGCCGGCGCCGATGTTCACGGGCCAGCGCCCCGTGGTGCAGGCGGATCATATCGGGGCGAGCACCTTCATCGAAAAGGGGTGGAGCCTGATCTCCCTGGGCGATTACTCCGGGGCCATCCAGGCGCTCGAGAAGGCGTTGACGCTCTCGCCCAACGAGGTCCAGGCCCAGTCGCTCCTCGGGTGGGCCCAGATGCTGCACGAGGA
>JANLXK010000552.1:0-4038 GCA_031365045.1 Gemmatimonadota bacterium
CCCCCCGGTGGTGGGGGGCCCCCCCCCGCGGGCGCGGGTTTGACATTCTTTGGTGGGCCCGCCGCCCCCCCGGGGGCGCCCGCCTTTCTCGGTTTCCGGCCGGGGGGCGGGCCGCGGGGGCGCCGCGCCCCCCCCTCGACCAGCGCTGACGGTCGCGGAGACCTGCCCAGTTACGCGATGATCCGCAACACTCCCGCTTCCGCGCTCCCGGCGATGAACTCTTCGGCCGTGGTCATCGGGATCTTGATCCCCGTCTCCGCGTGGCCCCGCTCCGCCAGCGAGAGCATGAATTCGTCCATCGAGCGGTCGGCGTAGTCGGCCTCCGCCTCCTTCATCTGCTCGAGGATCTCGTCCCAGGTGCCACGGAAGGTGTGTCCGGCGAGGGTCGCCACCGCGTGGCCGTCGCCGGTCATCGGGCGTTTCTGCATCGCCGCAAGCTCGGTGAGGAGCGTCCCGAAGAGCTCGAGCTGGGTCGGGTCGCGCATCGTGCCGTCGGCGGCCTGCGACTCGATCTCCGAGAGCAGGATGTCCAGCGGATCCGGTTCGCCCGCGATCTCGCCGAGGCGCGCGAGCCAGGGCGCGAGCTCGGGGTCGTCATCGGGAAGGCGATACGCCTCCTTCCGGAGCTCGACGTAGCGCCAGAGGCCCAGCTCGTCGAAGTGGTCCTCGGGCTGGGTGCGCTCGAGCTGATGGAGCGCCGCCGCGTACTCGCCCTTGTCGTACAGGAGATTCGCGAGGTAGATCCGCGCCTCGGCGTACTCCGGATCGCTCTCGAGCGCGCGGCGGAGCCAGTAGATCGACTGGGCCTCGAGGCCGAGCCGGTGACTGGCGTAGCCGGCGCAGGCGGCAGGCTCGGGCAGGTCGGATGCGCCCTGGACCGAGAGCTCGAAGTAGCGATAGGCCGACTGGTGCAGTCCCTCGCGGAAGCAGGCGCGCCCCAGCTGCAGCATCAGCTCGCAATCGTCATCGAATCCGAGGGCGAGGATGTGCTCGAACTGCTGCAGCGCCTGTTCACGCCGGCCGAGCTTGAGGAGCACTTCGCCGAAGCCGGCGAGCGCATCTTCGTGATCGGGGTCGAGCGCGATCGCCGTCTCGAATGCGCGCGCCGCCCAGGCGAACTCTTCGCGGGCGAGGTGAGCATACGCGAGCCCGACATGGAGCTCGACAGCGTGGGGATAGAGGGAGAGACCTTCGCGAAGCAGGGTCAGTGCTTCATCGTAGCGGGCTTCGTTGTACAGCTGGTGGGCCTGCTCATCATAGTCGTCGGAGCTCAGGAAGGGCTCAGACATCGGCAGGTGCTCCAAGGTGGGTATGGTCAATAGTAGGAACGACATAGCCCTGTGCACAAGAGGGTGAGTCGGGAGGAGTCGGGAGGAGTCGGTAGGAGACGAGAGGAGACGAGAGGAGACGGAGGTCGATCCGGTTTGAACGGGCTCGCGCGCTGCCCGATCCGGCGCCTCTCTCTCCGACCCTCGCGTCTCCTCACGTCTCCTTGCGTCTCCTCACGTCTCCTTGCGTCTCCTTGCGTCTCCTCCCGTCTCAGCCTGCCTCTGTCGGGAGCGGTATGAAGGGGCCTTGACGATGACCGACCGGTCGCTAGCTTACTGACCGGTCAGTTATTGAAACCGGGAGGTAAGTCCATGTCTTCCAATGAACTGCAGCAAGCACCCCGCTGGCAGCGCCGGCCTGAGGACCGTCCCGACGAGATCCTCGATGCCGCGACCACGGTCTTCGGCGAGCAGGGGTTCGCCCGCACTCGGCTGGAGGACGTCGCCAAGCGCGCGGGTGTCAGCAAGGGCACGCTCTATCTCTACTTCGATTCGAAGGACGCGCTCTTCCGCGAGATGGTGCGACGCAACGTCGTCTCCGTCGTCGCCGAGGCGGAAGCGCGCTATCTGCATCATCCGGGCACCGCGCGCGAAGCGTTGACCGAATTGGTGCGTGGGTGGTGGGAGCTGCTCGGCAACCGCGAGTCCGCGTGCATCCACCGGCTGGTCGGTGCCGAGCTCTCGAACTTCCCCGAGCTGGGTCGCTTCTACTTCGAAGAGGTCGTCGCCCGGAGCCGACGGCTCATCGCCGCGCTCGTGGCCCGCGGCGTCGCCAGCGGCGAATTCCGCACGGTGGCGAACGACTACGCCATCCGCGGCCTGCCGAGCCTCGTGTTCCACGCGATCAATACGCAGCGATTCTTCGCCACCTTCGATCCCGACGCCCTCGACGACACCAAGGTGGTCGACGGCATCCTCGATCTCTTCTTCCACGGCGTGCTGGCCGCTTCGGCCGGCACGGCCGAGCTCCGATGATGATGATGACCCGACTCCCGCTTCTGATCGCCCTGCTGCTCCCGGCCCCCGCTTCGCTGGCACTCAACGCAAGGCTCGCGGCGCAGGGCATGCCCCTCACGCTGAACGGCGCCGTGGCCCTCGGTCGGTCCCGCGGCGTTCAGGGAGAGATCGCCCGGCTCAACGCCCGGGCCGCCGATCACCGTTCCGGACAGCGCCGGAGCGACTTCCTCCCGACGATCGCCGGGTCGGCCTCCTGGTCGCGCCAGACCAACAACCTGACCGAGTTCGGCCTCAGCCTTCCGGGGGTCCCGCCCGTGACCGACCCATTCGGGCTCTATGCGTTCCGGGCCCGCGCCCAGGAGCAGATCTTCGACGGCAGCGTCCTCGCCCGCGCCCGTGGTGCGACGGCGGAGGCGAATGCCGCGGAGTATGACGCGACCGCCGCCGGCGATGCGGCCGGGGTCGGCGCAGGGTTCGCCTGGCTCCGGGCCGTGAGCGCCGAGGAGACGGTGCGGGCGCGCGAGGCCGACAGCATCGTGGCCGCGGGGCTCCTGCAGATGGCGCGCGACCAGCTGCAGGCCGGCGTGAGCGCCGCCATCGACGTCACCCGGGCGGAGGTCAACTCCGCCGTGATCCGCGGCCAGCTGGTGGCGGCGCGGAATGCACGGGCCCAGTCGCGCCTCGAGCTCAACCGCGCGCTGGTCTTCCCCGCCGACACGGTGCTGACCCTCTCGGACACCCTCGACGCGACGACCGACGACCTCCCCAGCGACGCCACGGCCGCGGTGGCCTTCGCCCTCGCGCACCGGCCGGAGACGGCGGCGGAGCGGGAGCGGGCCCGCGCGATCGCGCTGCAACGGAGTGCCATCGTGTGGGAGAACCTCCCCTCGGTCGCCGGCTTCGGTCAGGTGAACAAGGCGGGCAAGACCCTCGACTCGCTCCACTACAGCTGGAGCGTCGGCGTCCAGGTGTCGGTGCCGCTCTTCGACGGGTTCCGGCGCCAGCGCCGGATGCAGGAACAGTCGGCCAGGCTGGAGGCGCAGTCGGTGCGCGAGCGCGACCTTCACGCCCAGGTGGAGGTCGAGGCGCGGAGCGCGCTCCTCGATCTCGCCTCCTCGCGCGAAGCGGTGGAGGTGGCGGCGGAGCGGTTGCGGCTCGCCGAACAGGAACTGCGGCAGGCAGAAGAGCGATTCCGTGCCGGTGCCGCCGGCAGCGTGGAGACGAGTCAGGCCCAGCTCGGCCTCTTCTCGGCGCGCGATGGGCTGATCCAGACCAAAGTGAACCTCGGCTCCGCGCGGGTGCGTGCGTATCGCGCCCTCGGGGCCCTCGACCAGATGCGCTGAGAATCCGATGCCGACTCCCGTGAACGACACCGCCGCCGCGCCGAAGCACCGCCGTCCCCTCCAGATCGTCGGCGGCCTGGTCGCCCTCGTGGCGATCTGGGGCGGGGCCAAGTACCTCCACGCTCGCACCCACGTCTCGACCGACAACGCGCAGGTCGATGGCCACATCACGCCGATCGCGCCCAAGGTGCAGGCGTTCGTGTCCGAAGTGCGGGTGGACGACAACTCTCCCGTGAAGGCGGGTGACACCCTCGTGGTGCTCGACGGACGCGACCTCCGCGTGCGCGTGGCGCATATGGAGGCCGACCTCGCCGCCGCGCGCGCCGCGGCCGGCTCCACCACCCGTGCTGGTCTCGCCGTGGCGCAGCTCGAGGCCTCGAAGGCCCAGGCCGGTGCCGCAGGCAGCACCG
>JANLXK010000012.1:0-3564 GCA_031365045.1 Gemmatimonadota bacterium
CCCCCACCCCTCAAGCGCGTCACCGTCCTTGAGCTTCACCACCACGGTGCGATAGTCGCTCTTCCCCCCCCGCGCGATGATGAAGGGGTGCTTGGTCCGGAGATCCTGGACTTCGGCTTCGAGATGGAGTTTGGACATGGAAGGAAGATAGCACGGCCCAAATGACCTCCCCTCCCCCGACAGGGGGAGGGGTCGGGGGAGGGGCTATCCCAGCGCTTGCACCGTCGCCACCACCCCCGCCGCCAGTCGTTCGGGGATGTATCCCCCTTCCATCAGGCCGACGATCGGGACCGTGGGGTGCTTCTCCCTGATCCGAGTGACCCACTGGGCGTAGTGCTCGGGCTCGAGCGTGAACCCGCCGAGAGGATCCCCCGTCATGCTGTCATAGCCGGCGGAGATCAAAATGAGATCGGGCGTCCACTCCTTCCCCGCGACCTCGATCCATCCCCAGAGCGACTCGACATACCCTCCCGGTCCGGTGGCCGCGAGGCCCGCTGGCCGGGGGACGTTGAATACGTTCCCTACCCCGCGCTCCTGCGCGGCGCCGGTGCCGGGATACCAAGGCCACTGGTGCATCGAGACGAACCGGATCGACGGGTCCTGCTCGATGAACGCCTGGGTGCCATTGCCGTGGTGCACGTCCCAGTCGACGATCAGGATCCGTTCGCGCCCGAGTCGTTGGGCGTGCCGAGCGGCGAGGACCGCATTTGCGAGGAGGCAGAATCCCATCGCCTGCCTGGCGAGGGCGTGGTGCCCGGGAGGGCGGACCGCCGCGAAGGCGTTCCCCCGCCCGGCATGGGCGTGATCGACCGCGGCGAGGATCTGTCCCAGCCCCGCAAGGGCCGCCTCCCAACTGGCGGAATTGAGGATGGTGTCCTGCCCGATCATCGCCGCGCCGCCGGCGGAGAGTCGGCAGAGGAGCTCGGCGTACTCCGGCGGATGAACCCCCGCCAATGCTTCGAGGGTGGCGGGAACCGCTTCCCGGACCTCGCATCCTTCGCGTCCGCTCAGGACATGCTTCGCACTTCGCACCCCCCGCAACACCGCCTCCAGCCGTGCCGGCCGCTCCGGATGACCGGCCCCCGGGTCGTGGTCGAGACAGCGGGGGTGGGTGAAGACCGGGGCGGGCATGCCGGAAGTTAACAGACGCGCACAACGCTCAGGCGCGTGCACGTTTGGAGACAGTGGCGTGGAACCCGATCCTCGGACGTTGAGGCTCCTCGACGGGTTCGGCCATCAACCGCTTGATCGCCCGATAGAGCGCTTCGAAGTTCCCGTCGTACCGCTTTTCCAACGCATCGATTCTTCTGGCTAACTCGGCATTTTGATCCAGCAGCGCCCGGACCCGGACGAACGCGCGCATGATCGCGACATTCACCCGGATCGCCCGCCGCGAGCGGAGCACACTCGACAGCATCGCGACGCCCTGTTCCGTGAACGCGAACGGCGGATAGCGTTCACCACCCCAACTTGAGGTCACAATTTGTGACCTCAAGTTCCGGCGCTCCTTCGAGGTCACCCGGAACATGAAGTCGGCGGGAAACCGGGCCCGGTTCCGCCGGACCGCTTGCATCAAGACTTTGCTTCCCACCCCATACAGTTCGGCCAGGTCCGGGCCGAGCATGACGCGCATCCCCCGGATCAGGTGGATCCGGGAAGCAAGCGAGGAGGTCGTCGCCAGGGCGACAACGGGGGGGCGCCGGGTGGCCATCCCCTACGGTAGCACGCAGGACGCTGGGAGCCCTCACCAAAACGATGCAGTGCGGAGCTCGCGAACGCGCGGCAAGGCGTCGCGCCAGCGAAGGAGCTCCGGCCCCCCGGCCGCCATCTGGTCAGGGCGCTTCAACTTGTAGTCACAATTTGTGACATCAAGTTGAATGACGGCGCAGCGCAGAGTCGTGATCGAGGCAGCGAGGGTGGGTGAAGACCGGAATGGAGGAGGGTCGCACTAGTCCACCTGGGAGCCCAGGTTCCACCTGAGTTGCAGACTGGACACTACCCTATCCCTCCGCCCGAACGACCGCAGCACCGGCAACGACATCGCGCTCCGGAGCGGTCAGATCAAGCGCATCGCACACTGCTTCGTCGAGCTGCCGAAAGACTTCACGAAGTCCATCCGCATGCCCGACTCCGCCCGCCTGCGCTTGAAGCTGTTCAAGCCCTTTCGCCAGCTTCTCGATTCGGGCCACGGCGGGAGATCCATCTTTCGCGTCCGCGATCGGTCCCGGAACCGGCAAGCGCGCCATGTACTGATCGAACAGACGGTACCGGTAGCTGCCTGAGCGAAATCCGAACGGAATGGCGGTCATGCTGATCGTGAACCACGCCACCGAAGAATTCAAGTAGCCGAGAAGACGGTAGCTTGCACTCGGAAAGCAATAGACCGTGTTCCCGGGGTATGCACCGGTACGATCAAGCGCGAACCGTGGTCCGTTGGCGATGTCGGGAAAAGCGATCTTGTCCCCATTCAAGATGTGGTAGTAGTCGCACGGCCGAAGCTCCCACCAGTAGTCGCCTTGGTCGTCTCGAAGGCGGGCCTCAACCGCAAACTCCTCCAGGTGGGCCGCAATTGCCGGAACGGCCTTCCTAAATGTAACCCATGCATCGCGTTCATTGGGAGTGCCCTTTGAATCTTCAAGTAAGGTCGCTCGCGTCCAGCCGCACGGCACCGCAATCATCTTCGCCGACGACTCCTGGACCCCGAAAGAACGAACGTGCTCCCCTCCGAACCACGGATGCACCAACGTGCGCGCCAATCCTCCTCCAGCGACGAGACGCCTTCCAACATTCTCATCAACGACGAAGGCTTTCGTGAGGCCACTCTTGATTCCATAGTACAGTCGCCCACCGACCAGGCTTGCAAGCGGTTTCGAATCGAGAACGACTCGATCAAGCAACTCAAACTCGACGTGGCGACGAATCGGCCACGCTTCGTCGGTCATCCGCGAACGATCTACCGGAAACCACCTCGCCTCCACAAGCGCGCTAACGTCACCGGGGAGCCCAGAGTCAAGCACAGCGGCCCTCACCACCTCGTCGGATTCTTCAGTGTCCCCCACAGTCAGGATGGGAATGCAGACGTAAGTGTCCTTCGCCCCTTCGAACACAGGGAAGCCGCCAAAGTCGATGACTTTTTCTACCCGTGCAGCTCGCCCAAGAAACTTCCTTAGCGCGGTCGCAAAATTCGCGCGAAGAAGGCTACTAGACGTGATGACCCCAAGCCTCCCAGTACGACGCAATAGCCGGATGCCACGTTCGATGAAGTATACGAACAAGTCCCCGGTGCTCGAGTAGGACTCATACTCGGTAGAAAGGTACGCCTTGAGGGCCTTAAGACTTTCCTGCCGGACATACGGAGGGTTGCCGAGAACCCCATCAAATCCGGGATCTGCCCGCCCAAAGACCGCAGGAAACTCGGATCGCCAAGCGAACGCTCGCCCCAGCTCGGCCACGAAAGGGCTGTCCAACAAAGACAGTCCTGGCTCTACCAGCGAGTTTCCCCCTCGAATATTGTCCCCGAGATCCGGCAGTGCCCGTTCGGGCATCAGCTCGAACGCCACTTGC
>JANLXK010000014.1:0-1717 GCA_031365045.1 Gemmatimonadota bacterium
CGTGACGGGGGGCTCCCCCGGAGAATCCCGGTGAGCCCCCCGTATTTCTTTCGCTTACTTCAGGAGATAGAGCTTCGTAACCGCCCTATCGCCCGCCGACTGCACGTTCAGGAAGTACACGCCCGACGAAACCGGCCGGCCCGCATGATCCAGACCGTTCCAGTGAAGCTCGGAGGTGCCCGCCGGCGAGAACCCGTCGTGGAGCGTCTTCACCAGACGTCCCTCGAGCGAGAAGATCTTCACCGTCGTCTGCCCCGCGTTCTTCAGCGTGTAGTTCACCTTCGTCTGCGGATTGAACGGGTTCGGAGACGCGTACGCACGAACCGCCGCAGCGCCGGCGCCACCCTTCGCCTTCACCGTCGCCGTGCCACGAATCGGAACGCCCGAGGTCGTCGTCGCCGTCACCACGATCGTGATGATCGTGTTGTTCGGCACGTTGCCCAGCAACTGGTTGATGCTCGAGCGCGAGAACGACACCACCATCTCCGACACGTTGTCGCCGTCGATGTCGCCGATGCTCGAACCCTTCGCCGCGTTCGCGCTGATCTCGCTCACCGTGCCGGCGCCGGGGTACGTCGTGCTCATCTTCACCGACAACGGATTGATGCTCGTCGGCGACTGCGACGCCAGCTCGATACCCACGAGCTGGTTGCCACCGCCCGAAACGCGCAGGTTGCCGCTCGGCGGAAGCTTCAGGTTGATCTGCGCCGGAATCAGGTTCAGAACCGACGCGCTCGTCGTCGCCGTGCTGCTCAGCGAAGGCGTCCCGTCGTCCGTCACCGTCAGGGTTACCAGGTAGGAGCCGGCAACCGCGTACGTGTGGCTCGGCGTAGCGCCCGAACCCGTACCGCCGTCACCAAAGTCCCACGCGTACGTGAGGTTGTTGCCGTCCGGATCCGAGGAGCCCGATCCGTTGAACGAAATCGGCTGGCCCGTCGCGCCCTGATACGGCCCGCCAGGGTTCGCCACCGGCGGATTGTTCCCCGCCGAGATCGTGATCGTGGTCGCTTCGCTGTCGGAGAGAAGTCCGTCCGTCACCGAGAACGACACCGCATACACGCCGCCATCCGCCGCGCCGGGCGTCCAATTGAATTCGCCCGTGCCCGTGTTGAACGTCGAGCCGACAGGCTGGCCCGTGATGCCGAACGTCAGCACGTCGCCTTCAGCGTCGCTCCCGTTCGCGTCGATGAACAGGTTCACGAACGCATTGCCGCTGTACGGACCGGCCGGAACGAGCGTGAGAACCGGGGCCGTGTTGCCGGCGCCCGACACGTTCACCGCGAACGAGCCGTTCGAGGCATTGCTGTTGAACGTCAGCATCCCGCTCGCGGAACCGCCCGCCGTCGGCATGAACGTCGCGCAAGCCAACATCGAACCGCCCGCCGGAATCGATCCCGACGCACTGCTCGAAAACGCAGGATTCGACGACGAAACCGACGACAGATTCAGCGTCGCGTCGCCCGTGTTCGTAACCGTGAAGCAGAACGACGCCGAACCACCCACGTTCACCGTGCCGAAATCATTCGACAACGGTGCCACGCTGATGACCGGACCGCTCACTGCCGTGGCGCGCGCCGCGGACTCCGACGACATCGCCGCCGGTGAGGCCATCGCTAGCCCCGGTACCAGCGCGAGCGCCAAGAGACCGAGGAGAGCGACTTTCAGAGAAGCTCGGTTGCGCATTGCTTGTCCTCCCTCATGCGAACAACTGAACGAA
>JANLXK010000226.1:0-1512 GCA_031365045.1 Gemmatimonadota bacterium
TCTCCGGGCCAGACCTCACCCCCCGACCCCCTCTCCCTTACGGGAGAGGTGGAGAGCATCGGAGCAGTTCCCCCTCTCCCGTAAGGGAGAGGGGGCTAGGGGGTGAGGTTTGAACAAGCGACAAAGCAATTCTCAGGAGAACCAATGTCCAAACCTGTCGTAGGCGTCGTCATGGGCTCCGACTCCGACTGGGAGACGATGAAGCACGCCGTCGCCGTGCTCACCGAGTTCGGCATCCCCTCGGAGCACGAGGTCGTCTCGGCCCACCGTACTCCCGACAGGCTGGCGGAGTACGCCAAGACGGCGCGCGGCCGAGGACTCAAGGCGATCATCGCCGGCGCCGGCGGGTCGGCCCACCTCCCCGGGATGCTCGCCGCCCACACCCCCGTCCCGATCCTCGGCGTGCCGGTGCTCACCAAGGCGCTCCAGGGGGTCGACTCCCTCCTCTCTATAGTACAGATGCCCTACGGCGTCCCGGCTGCGACCTTCGCCATCGGCGAGACCGGGGCGAAGAACGCGGCGCTATTCGTCGTGGCGATGCTGGCCAACGAGGACGCGGCGCTCCGGGCCAGGCTCGATGCCTTTCGCGCCTCCCAGACCGACCGGGTCAAGAACCTGAAACTCCCAGCGACGCCGTGATCCTTCCCGGCGCGACCCTCGGGATGCTCGGCGGGGGCCAGCTCGGGCGGATGTTCACGCTGCGGGCCCGCGCGATGGGGTACCGGGTGATCGTGCTCGATCCCGATCCCGATTCCCCTGCCGGCCACGCCGCCACTACCCACATCCAAGCCGGCTACGACGACCAGGCCGCACTCGACCGGCTGGCGCGCGAGTGTGCGGTGATCTCGACCGAGTTCGAGAACATCCCTGCCAACGTGCTGGAACAGCTGGCCGAGCGGGTGCCGGTGCGCCCGTCGGCGGCGGCGGTGGCGGTGGCGCAGGACCGGATCACCGAGAAGAGTTTCCTCCGGGATCACGGCTTCGCGACGGCCGCGTTCCGCGCCGTCGCGTCCGCGAAGGAGGCGTCGAAGGCGCTCGGCGAGATATGCGCCCCTGCTCTCCTCAAGACCAGCCGACTCGGCTACGACGGGAAGGGACAGGCGAAGGTGACGACGGCGGCGGAGGCCGAGGGGGCGTTCGGGCGGTTCGGCGGAGTACCGTGCATCCTGGAAAAGCTCGTGCGGCTCGATCTCGAGGTCTCGGTGGTCCTGGCCCGAGGGCTCGACGGTGAGATCCAGGCCTTCCCGGTCGGGGAGAACGTCCATCGCAAAGGGATCCTCCACACGACCACTGTCCCCGCACGGATCTCCCCCGCCCTCACCGACGAAGCACGGCACGGCTACCGGACCACGCCCGAACAGACGACGAAGATGCCCTCGGGCATTCCCTACATCGTCGGCAACGAGGCGGCCGAGCGGTTTAGCTTCTATGGGATGAAGGCGATTTTGATGGTCTTCATGACCGGCCATCTCTACATGGGGATCGGTGCCGACGGCCAGCCCGTGTACGGCA
>JANLXK010000047.1:0-5605 GCA_031365045.1 Gemmatimonadota bacterium
TTGCCGCAATCCAGATTCCGGCGGGCGGCGGGCCTGAAAGGCCCGCCCTATACGCCTACTGCTCCGCAGTAGGCGACCATCCTCCCCACTTCCCCACCCCGCGCGCTGTACCACCCCGCGCCATGCCTGGAGCAGTGCGCCGAGACGGTGATCTCCTTGATCCCGAGAGCTTCCGCTTGGGCTGCGAGTACGGCTCGGACGTCCAATTTCCCTTTGGCACCGGGGGCTTCTGGCTTCTGGCTACTGGCGAATCGCCCTATAGCCTCGAACACCTCCGGCCCTACCTCATAGCACGGCCCGCAGATGCCCACCCCCAGGTGGCAGACCACGTTCGCGGCTCCCCCTTCCTCCGGGATCCCCGACGCCGCGACCAGGAGCGACTGCAGCCCCCGCTCCAATATCCCTGCCGCCGTCCCACGCCAGCCGGCGTGGAGGAGCGCCACGGTCTTCGTCTTGGGGTGCAGCAGGTAGACGGGGGTGCAGTCGGCCACCGTCGCGCAGAGCATCGTCCCGGCCGCCTCGGTCACGTGGCCATCGACCCCCTCGAACACCCGCCATTCCTCGCCGTGGTCGACGAAGATGATCTTGTCCGAGTTCCGGCGACCGCCCGGTCGGTCGGCGCCTCGCCTCCCGCGTCCCGCCCCCTGACGGGCGTGCAACTCGACCCGGGTGCCGTGCACCTGATGGCCCAGCACGTACTGCGTGAACCCCGGCTCTGACCGGCGGAACTCCCGCCACCGCGTCATCACCTCTTCGACCGCGACGTTGGTCCAGAGGCCGAGGTCGTACGGTTGCCGGGTGATCCCGGCCACCACGCCGTACGCCTCCCGCCACCCCGGCACCTCGGCGTGCGGGATCGGGCCATCGACCACGGTTTCATTCAGGAGCTTCATCGAGATCCGGGTAGGAGGCAATCGGAGTTCACCACGGAGTTTTGGAGTATCACGGAGAGCCACGGAGATGCGGTTTTGTGGTCGCAGGGGGAGCTCCGCCTTGAGACCACAAAGATCATTTCTCCGTGAATCTCCGTGCCCCTCCGATCCTCCGTGGTGAACTACCGCTGCGTCCAGCGTCAATCTTCTCGTTGGCTGTCGGCGCCGAGCCGGCTCACTTCGGCTTGCCCGGCAGGAGGGCCGCACCGGCCCAGTACCGATCCAGTGCCGCGACGAGGTTGATCAGCTCCGGATGATGCAGCGGTTTCTGGAAATAGGTCGCCGCGCCGGCGTCATAGGCGCGCGTCACGTCGGCCTCCCGCCCGCTCGCGGTCACCACCAGCACCGGGATCCCTCGGAGGGCAGGATCCTCCTTGAGGGCGCGCAACACCCCGAACCCGTCGAGGATCGGCATGTTCAGGTCGAGGATGATGAGGTGCGGGCGCCACGGGGGTTCGGCCCGGAGGATGGCGAAGGCGGCGGCACCGCCGTTGGCGACGCGGGCGCTCCCGATCGCCGGGTGCCCCGCCAGCGCCTCCTGCATCAGGAGGAGATCGTCCTCGTTGTCATCGACCAGCAGGAGCTCGAGCGGACGTCCGGGCATCAAGCCTCCATCGCTGGGGGTGCGCCAAAGGTCACGAAGAACTTCGTCCCTCCTCCGTCCCGCGGCTCGGCCCAGGCGCGGCCGCCGTGGCGTGAGGCCACCTGCCGGACGATCGCCAGTCCGGCGCCGGTCCCCTCCACCTCGCGTCCCACCCCGCGCCGGAAGAGCTCGAAGATCGAATCGCGGATCTCCTCCGGCACCCCGACGCCCCGGTCGGCCACCATCAATCCCACCTGCCCCGGCTGCCGGACGCCGGCGATCTCCACCATCGGGGCGATCCCCTGAGGGGTGAACTTGCAGGCGTTGGCGACCAGGTTGTAGAGCGCCTGGGTGGCCCAGGTGGCGTCGACCAGGAGATCGGGGAGGTCGCCGGCGACGGTGATCGTCGCCTGGAGCTCGCCGGCCCGATGCTCCATCCGCCCGAGGACCTCGTCCGCCAGCGCGACCCCGCGGGTCACCTGGAGGTCGAGTCCGGCTCCCTGCGCCTTGGCCACCCCCTGCAGGTCCTCGAGCAGGCGATGGAGCCGCACCGCGGCACGCACCACCCGGTCGAGGAAGTCCCGGCCCCGCTCGTCGAGCCTGTCGGCGTATTCGTTCCGCACGATCTGGGAGAAGTTCTCGATGGCGCGGAGCGGCTCGCGCAGGTCATGCGACGCGACGTACAGCAGCGTTTCGAGATCCTTGCGATGCTGGGTCGCGACCGCTTCCAGCGCCTTCCGCGCGCTCGCGTCCGCCAGCACCCCCATCAGCCGTGATGGTGCATCGCCCCCACCGACGCCCATCGCGCGGCCGCGGGAGTGGATCCACGCATGGCTTCCATCCGGACGGCGGATCCGATACTCGTGATCGATCGGCGTACCGGGATCCAGCAGATGGCGCCGGATCGCTTCGACCGACCCCGCCAGGTCGTCGGGGTGGATGAGGGCGTGATACTCCGCCAGTGTGTAGATCGGCGGATCACGCGGCGGCAACCCCAGCAGGCGAAGCGCCCCTTCACCGAGCCAGAGTCGTTCGTTGGCCACGTCATAGTCGTACAGGCCCAGGGAGGCCGCGTCGAGGGAGAGGCGGAGCTTGGTCTCGCTCTCGCGCAGCTGGGCGGTCCTCAGTCGCACCTCCTCCTCCAGCCCCGCCTGCGACTTGGCGAGGTTGGTGAGCGTGCGGGTGACAGCCCACCCTGCAGCGACAATGAGGATCAGGTTCCGGATCCCCTCGGCCAGATCCGATCCGGCGCCCATCAGGTCAAGCGTGACCTTGGTCAGCGCGAGCGCGAGAAAGAGGCCCGGCAGGAGGACGAAGACGAAGCGCCGGGTCTCCGCACCCGCGAGCCCCTCGGCGTTGAGCAGGGCGCCGGCGTCGGGGTCGACCGGGCGCGCCCAGAGGAGGGCCACCGCCGCGAGCACCAACCCGATGGCGGTGTTCAGGGCCACCGCGGCCCACGAAGTAGAGCCGCGCAACGTCAGCGCGAGCCCCTCCGCGAAGCCGAGGATCGTGAGCGAGGAGAGGGCAAGTGAAAAGAGGGCCAGGCGCTGGCTCCAACGGGCGCCCCGCGAGGTCTGGAACGTCGCCGCGACGATACCGCTCCCCACCGTCGCGAAGAGGAGGGCCGCGATCAACGACATCCGCCCCGGTGTGGCGTTCCCGAATTCCACCGGGTGCCGGAGGAAGAAGTCGTCGATCCCGAGCCCGAGACCGGTGAAGTACTCGACCGAGGTCAGGATCCCCAGCAACGCCACCGCCCCTCCCAGGAGGCGGGGCCAACGCCCGGGGCTGTCCCGGAGCAGCACGAGCGCAATGCCGGCCGCGAGGAGGCCGACCGCCGTGTTGAACTTCATCGAAACGAGCTGCGGCCCGATCTGGATCAGGAGCCGCGAGTGAAGCAGCCAGCCGAGGACGCCGAGCATCCCCGTCAGACCGGTGACCAGGGCGGCGACCCGCTGACCGGTCTGCAGCTGGCGCGTGAGCTGCGCGGTCATGGGCGCCGTCGGTCGAGGGTGCGTCGCACGGTGACGAGCAACTCCTCGACGCTCCAGGGCTTGTTGATCAAGGTCTCACCGGCGGCCAGCTCGTCGCCGCTCCCCGGACCCCAGGGGTTGCCGCTGGTGAAGAGGATCGGGAGATCCGGGGTCAAGGCCCGCAGCCGTCGTGCGAGTTCGGGGCCGCTCATCTTCGGCATGACGAGGTCGGTGAGGACCAGGCCGATCGACCCGTTGGCCGCCCCGGCCGCCGCGAGCCCCTCCTCGCCGTTGCACGCCTCGATCACCCGGTAGCCCGCCCGGACGAGCACCCGGCGCGCCATCGTCCGGAGCGCGGGCTGATCCTCCACCAGGAGGATGGTCTCCGTGCCGCGCGGATCGGCGGCATGCACCGCCGCGGTGGTGGCCGTCGGGAGCGCTGCGGTCGCGACGAGCGGGAGATGGATCCGGACGCTCGTCCCCTTCCCCGGGGTGCTCTCGGCGTCGATGAACCCGAGGTGCTGCTCCACCAGCCCGTACACCATCGCGAGCCCGAGGCCGGTCCCCTCGCCCACCGGCTTGGTGGTGAAGAAGGGCTCGAACGCGCGGGCCAGCGTGGCCGGGGACATCCCGGCGCCGGTATCGGAGACGCTGATGGTGATGTGCGGGGTCGGGAGAAGGTCGGGGTCATTCCGCGGGCTCAGGTCGCGGACCCCGATGCTGAGCGTGAGGGTCCCTCCACTTGGCATCGCGTCGCGGGCGTTGGTGGCGAGGTTGAGGAGGACCTGGATCAGGGCCCCGCTGTCGGCGAGGATCTGGCCGGTGCCGCCGGGGGCCTCGAGGACGATCTCGATCGACTCGGGGAGCAGGCGGCGCGCGAGGGAGAGGAACTCCTGCACCACGTCGAGCGGCGGGGTGACCTTGAGGTCCAGCCGTTGCCTCCGGCCGAAGGCGAGGAGCTTCCGGATCAGGTCGGCGCCCCGCTGGGCCGCCGACAGGATGGTCTCGAGGTCGCCCCGCTCCCCCTCCTTCCGCTCATCGAGCAGCAGCTCGGTGCAGCTGATGATGATGGCGAGCGTGTTATTGAGGTCGTGCGCCACGCCCCCGGTGAGCTGACCGACCGCTTCCATCTTCTGCGACTGCCGGAGCCGTCCTTCCAGCTCCACCCGCTGGGTGGTCTCGCGGATGGTGAGGACGGAGGCCGGTTCCCCCTTCCACTCCAGCGAGGCCACCCGCGCCTCGACCGTCCGGGGCGTCCCCTCGGGTCCCGGGACCTCCCCCACCGACGATCCGCCGCGGCGATCCCGCATCAGCCGGATCGTGAGCGCCGCCAGTCCCGGACCCCAGGTCTGGACCGCCGCCGTGTTGGCGTAGCGCAGCACCCCCTCCTGGTCGAGGATGACGAGTCCGTCCTGCCCCGATTCGGCCACGGCTTGGAACCTCGACTCGGTCGCTTCGAGGGCGCTGCCTTGGTCCTTGACCTGCCGGAGGAGGGCGTGGCGCTCGAGGGTGTACTGGATGCTCCGGTCGAGCCAGACGTCGCTCATCGACTGCTTGGAGACGAAATCGCTCGCGCCGGCCTGGAGTGCCGGGATGTCCACCTGCCCCGTGCCGCTCGATCCGCTCATCACCACGAACGGCACCGTCCAGCCGCGCTTGGTCGATTCGCGGATCAGGTCGATGCCGTTCCGCGCGCCCAGATGGACGTCGGTGACGCAGATGTCGTGGCTCTGGGTGGCGAGCGCGGCGAGGCCGGCCTCGTAGGTCGAGACCCAGTCGATGGTGTACACGGCGCGCGGAGCCCGCGAGAGCATTTCGCGGACCAGGATGTAACTGTCTTCGTCGTCCTCGACCAGCAGAACTTTGACCAGCGGCTTGTCCAGAAGACCCCCCTTTAGGGCACACGCCAGTCAAACAAGCCTTGCTGGTCTTGCCGGGCCGGACAATCACACGAAGGGGTGAGTGCGCTGCATCACCAAGTCCCGGCCCCCTTGGGCCGTCTAATCCCCATGGACCCCCAGGATCGTCTCGTTCAGGGTCTTCATCTAGTACATGCTCCGGCCTGCGGATCCGCCTCTCCCCCCTGCCCCCTCCCCGCAAATCGGGGAGGGGGAGCC
>JANLXK010000136.1:0-3633 GCA_031365045.1 Gemmatimonadota bacterium
TGCAGCACGAGCCTTCGCCGCAAGCGTTGCCGCAGGCGCCGCAGTTGGCGCTGTCGTTGTTAAACTCGACGCACTGGGTTCCGCAGAGTATTTGTCCGGCGGGGCAGAAGGACTCGCAGGCTCCGTCGTTGCAGCAGGAGCCTTCGCCGCAGGCGTTGCCGCAGGCGCCGCAGTTGGCGCTGTCGTTGTCGAAGTCGACGCACGCCGTCCCGCAGAGCACTTGACCCGCGGTGCAGAACGATTCGCAAGCGCCGTTGTTGCAGCAGGTGCCTTCGCCGCAGGCGTTACCGCACGCTCCGCAGCTGGTGCTGTCGTTTCTGAAGTCGACGCACGCCGTTTGGCACCACACCTGACCTTCGGGGCAGACCGATACGCACGATCCGCCGTGGCAGCAGGTGCCGTCGCCGCAGGGCGTGCCGCAGCTACCGCAACTGCCGCTGTCGTTCGCGAAGTCGACGCACTGGTTGTCGCACCACACGCGCCCTTCGTCGCACAACGAATCGCAGGTCCCGTTGTTGCAGCAGGTGCCGTCGCCGCAGATGGTGCCGCAGCCGCCACAGTTGTTGCTGTCGTCCAGGACGTCGGCGCACGCTCCGTTGCACCACAGGTCGGAAACGGCGCACAGCGAAACGCAGCTTCCGTTTGAACAGCACTCCCCGTCGCCGCAGACGTTTCCGCACGCTCCGCAGTTACCCGGGTCGTTGAGGTAATCGACGCAGGTCTCCCCGCACCTCAATTGGTGGGGAACGCTGGGATCGGCGGGACAACAGCCCGGCGGATAGGCGGCGGTCGTGACGGTGACAGGGGACGTGCCGGAGTTCGTCACCGTTTCAGCGACGCCTCCCGCGCCGGCTGTCGAGGTTGCACGGAACACTTCCGTCGGTGGGCTGAAGAAGGTGATCAGGCTCGAGGTAAGGGACGCGGCAGAGACCGTCACGTTGGTCGAGTAGAGCGAGCGTCCGGGGACGCCGAAGGGCCCTCGGCTGACGCACGTGCCTTCGGTCGCCGAGACGCAGTCGGCGTCGGTCGTGCACTCTTTGCGCGTGGTGCAATCGACGCCGCGAACGACGTAGTAGACGGTGGCATCGGCGGGTGGCGTGTCCGTGTAGCTGAGCGCATCGGACGTCCCGACGGCGTTCGCCGTCGCGACGACTCCGGTCTTGCTCGTCGCTCGATAGACCGTGAACGTGCCCTGGCCTCCCGTCCAGTTGAGGACGACGGTGCCCGCCGTGGCGCCCTTGGTGATGGTGACCGAGGTTGCGTCGGCGAGGCACGCGAGGCTGCACGTGCTCCCAATGGGATCGGGGCCGCTTGTTTTCATGAAACAGACGTCGTTGGCACAACTGCTTCCGGTATACGAAAAGATCGACTGGTTCGTCGTCCAGACCCACTTCGCGCCGACACCTCCCGTGGTACCGGCGGTGACGCTCGAGGTGAATCCGCCGGGGCCCGCGGACGGCCACGAGAAGCCGAACGCATCGCCTCCAGATTTGTTGGTGACTTTGTTTTCGATCATGACGGGAAACGTCTGGAGGACGTTCAGGTCGCACTGGCTCTCGGCGCCGTTTGCCGCGTTGCCGTCGAGATCCACGGCCTTCGTTGCGGCGCGCGTTCCGATGGACGCGAAAAGCACGACGGTCGAAGCCAAAACGGTTCCGGCGAATCGAATTCCACGACGGTCCAACATAATGCAACCCTCCGCGCGCCGATCAACGCGTCGTCATTTCGACTCCGGATCGATTCGCGCTTGATCAGCAGACCCAAACCGTCCTGAATCTACCGCGTATCGAGTTGAGCCGCGGAAGGAAGATCACTCAGTTGAGGAATTGTCGAATTCGCGGATGCCGGCAGGTGGCGCCGTCCGATCGCTCGGACGGTGCCGCCCGCCGCTTAGGTCCTGCCCCGGCTTAGTAAAGGACGAAACTGGTGACGTAGTCCTTGCGTCCCGCGATCCGGATCGTGATCGTGAACGTTCCGGTACCTAGGCTCGTTGTCCTCAGTTCGTACTCCCACGAGAAGTCATAGAGTGCCTGATCCTCAACGAGGGAGATCTGGTTCCACGTGAAGAACCTGCTGAAGGCGTGCTGGCGCTCGTCCCAAAGCGTCGAGGTATCGATCGGACCGCGCACGGCTTCCGAGAGAGCGACGATCTCGGGAGGATCCACGTCGGCGTCGGTGAGGTTTTCTGAGCCGCAACTCAAACGCAGGCTCAGCAACCGCTTCTTGCCGGCGACGAACGGGTACGGGGCGAAGGGAACGGATCTGCCGACCTCCACCAGGTCGCCCATCGGACGGATCAGCCCGAAAAGCCCGTCGGAATCCCGAGTGCGCGCCGCGGGGTCGCACCCGCCCGCGATGCCGAGAGCCAGCGGAACGTCCATCGAGAACGGCCCGCCGTTCACCGTTCCGGTGACCGTCAGGGTGACAGGGTGGCTGGTGTCGCCGGGGTGGTTCGGCGGTACCGTGATCGGGAAGACGGCCTGGTTCGCCGCGGGCTGCGCGGGCTGGGCCGTGCAGTTCGTGGCGATCGGCGTCCCCGGGATGGTTCCGTAGGGGACCGAAGCGCCGCCAAAGATGAGGCCTACCGGGTTGTCGATTCCGTCTTCGCTCAAGTCGATATCGGGTGCGGACAGGGTCGCGGTGGCGTCCGTGATGTCCATCGTGCCGGCGTTCAAAACTTCGACGAGGAGGCCGGCGGATTCACCGGGCTCGAGCAGCCCGTCCTGGCTGGCGTCGTCGATGACGTGAACGCGGTACGGCGTGACGTAAGCGTCGCCGACCGGAGTGGTCGGATCCGCCACGAGCCGGTTGAAGGTCCCCGTCGTCGCTTTGGAATTCGTGTCGCCGCACTGGCCGTCGATTCCGGGGATGCCGGCGCCGCAGACGGTGATCGCCGTCGGCACTTCCTTGAAGAGCCTGCCGCCCGGGGTGCAGGTCGTCGCCGACTGGCCGGGCTCGATCGTTTGCGTGGTTTCGCCCGTGATGCAGACCGGCGCGTCAATTCCTGATGCACCCAGGGGTCCCGGAGCGGCGTGAACCGCCCGAGCGTGCTTGTGGGAGCGCGCGGTGTCGCACTGCGACCCTTCGGGGCCCGTCGCCTGCTCGTTCGGGCAGGTCGCCGGCAGGGCCCCGGCCTGCGGGTAGCAATGGAGCGGACCCGGATCCACAGGATACGGGTTGGGGCATATGGCCGGGGGATGAGGGCTCGGCGTCTCGCACCCTCCCAACGCGGCGAGCTCACCGCCGCATACTCCTCCGTAGCAGCAGTAGCCGTCGCAGCCGGCACCGCACTCACCGCAATTGTCGGGGTTCGAGTCGAGGTCGACGCATCCTTCTGCGCACAACGCCTCTCCGAGGTCGCACTCGAGCGGCGTGCACTCTCCCTCGAAGCAACAGCTGCCGTCACCGCAAGCGTTGCCGCAGGCGCCGCAGTTGTTGCTGTCGTTATCGAGCTGCGTGCACTGGTCGCCGCACAACGTATCGGAACCGCAAACCGGACCGCAGCCGCCCTCGGAGTTGCAGCACGTCCCCTCGCCGCAAACGTTGCCGCAGGAGCCGCAGTTGTCGTTGTCGACGATCGTCTGGACGCACGTCTCCCCGCAAAGGTCCCACCCGTAGGGCTCGTTGGGGTAG
>JANLXK010000165.1:0-2764 GCA_031365045.1 Gemmatimonadota bacterium
TAGTCAGAATCGGGGAGAAACAGACCAACCGACTAACAATTTGAAAGTTCCATCGCTGCTTGGCATCCCCACTGCCGCGCCGAGGAGCGTCACCAGCGAATAGAAGATCAGCCCCCCGCCCAGCACCCAGCTGGTGAAATAGGTGATGAGCAGCGCAGGGGATTCGTGGTTGGTCGGGAGGACATACCAGGATCCTACGGCGATCACGGCCCCGGCGCCGAGACCGATCAGGCTTCGCCGGATCAGGTCGGCCCGCGCCTCCACGGACTTCCGGGCCTGGTCGCGGGCATAGATGAACGCCACCGCGCCAGTGATCGGGATCGCGGCGATGAGGAGTGCGGGGCGGAGGAAGAGGGCCATAGGGAGAGTATAGGGCGGGAGGGGCGAGGACGCGAATGGTGACCGCCGAAGGCGCCGCTTGTTTCAGGCAAGGGGTCATCCTGAGGGCGCTTTAGCGCCCGAAGGATCTTGCTGGCATCGGCCCCGTCGCGGTGCGCGTAGGCGGGGCGACGGTTCTGCGTACGGTAGATCCTTCGCTTCGCTCAGGATGACTCCGTGCGGGAACGAACAGGCCCTCCCAGGTCGCCCCGGGAAGGCCCACCCCCGCGGGCCCGTGATTCATCACGGGCATCGCGGGCCTGCCTTATTTCCTCGCCGTATCCTGCCACAGCTCCTTGATCCCGCCGATCGACCCCAGCGCGGCACTCGCCTCGTACGGCACGAACACGGTCTTCTGCGCGTTCGCCGCGATCGAGATCATCGACTCGAGATAGCTCTTGGCGATGAGGTATTGCGCCGGATTTCCCGTCGCACCGAGCGCGCCGGTCACCATCGAGATCGCCTTCGCTTCCGCGTCGGCCACCCGGAGCCGAGCCTGTGCCTGGCCCTCGGCGCTCAGGATCTGCGCCTGCTTCTGCCCCTCGGCGTTGATGATCGCCGCCTGCTGCAACCCCTCGGCCCGGAGGATGGCCGACGACTTCTCACCCTCCGCGGTCGTGACGACCGCGCGGCGGCTCCGCTCGGCGGTCATCTGCTTTTCCATCGTGATCCGGATCTCTTCGGGCGGAGTGATGTTCTTGAGCTCCACCCGCATGATCTTGATCCCCCACGGGGCGGTCGCCTGGTCGAGCGCGGCCCGGAGCTGGGTGTTGATCGCGTCGCGCGACGTCAGCGTGTGGTCAAGGTCGAGCGAGCCGATCACGTTGCGGAGCGCCGAGAGGGTCAGCTGCTCCAGCCCCCAGCCGAGCTGTTGCACTTCATAGGTGGCCCGCACGGGGTCGCCGATGAGGAAGTAGATGACCGCATCGACCTCCATCGTCACGTTGTCGCGGGTGATGACCTGCTGCGGCTCGATGTTGGTGATCTGCTCGCGCAGGTCGTGGCGGGCGCGCACCGAATCGAAGAAGGGGATGATCAGGTTGACCCCCGCCTCGGCCTTCTTGTGGAACCGGCCGAGCCGCTCGATGATGAGCACCTGCTTCTGGGCGACGATCTTGAGGCTCATCACCACGACGATGACGGCCAGCGCGATCAGGACCATGGTGTACGTCACGGATACATCCTCACGAAAGGGAAGTGTGTTCGGCCGGCTCCACCAGGAGCACGATCCCGTCGGCGCCCACGACCGTGGTCGCCCGCCCCACGGGGAGGGGCACCGAGGCGCGCGCCATCCAGTCCTGGCCGTGCAGGGAGACGCGGCCGGTCAGGTGGACCGGGTCGATCGCCTCCAGCACGACCGCCGTCTCGCCCAGCAGGCCCTCGGTGCGCGACGGCACTCCCTGCCCCGCGAACCGCGCGAGCAGGGGGCGGCGGAAGAGCAGCGGCATCGTAATCGAGGCCGCGGCGAAGATGACGAACTGCAGCCAGGGCGAGAGGCCGAGCTCCGCCATCGCGCCCGCGAGGAGCGCGGCGAGGGCGACGAAGAGGAGGACCAGCTGCTGGCTGAAGGCCTCGATCGCCAGGGCGATCAGGGCGAGGGCGAACCAATAGAGTGCGATCATCTCATTCCTTCAGGTCGATACCGGAGAGTGAATGTAGCGCCCCGGCGCCGGCGTGCACGGCGGCGGTTTCGGCGGGGCGAAAACGGGGATTCGGATGGGCGGTCGGGGAGACGGGATGTCGCACAAATTCTGCCAAATGTGGCGAGGGAACCCCGGAACCCCGGAGGCGCACGGTCTCCCGGAGCGTGTGCCGTCATCGCTTTGGCAGAGGGGTCTCGGGGTCGATGTGTCTGACTGGGAGATCGCGCCCAATGGAATGCAAATGCGAGGACCCTTGAGCCCTCGCGACGCCTGCGCCCTGTACAGAGGGTGACGCTTCCGGGGTTCCGGGGTTCCCTCGCCATTGCCTGCGCCACCACGATCCTGCCTTCAATCGCCGTATTTCGCCACGATCCGCTGCACGGTGTTGATGTTCCGCCAGGTGGAAGGGCACACCCGCTTATCGAAGGGGACGCGCTGGAATACCGACTCGCTCTGGCGGGTCTGGGAGAGCCAGTAGAGCTCCCGGCCCTTGGGATGGAGTTCGTCATTCGCGGTCACGAAGCCGGCGATGGTCTTCTTCTCGGCCGCCGTGAAGGGGGCCTCGACGAACCCGACGACAAAGGCGACAGCGCTGGCGTGACGGGCCGGCGCGAACGGCCGCTGCTCGGCCACGACGGCGAGTTCGTCCATCGAGCGCAGGAAAGTGCGGGTATCCATCGTCAGTACTCTGTCGCGCTGCCACAGGCCCTGCGAATCCAGCGGCATGAATTCGATGTAGCGGA
>JANLXK010000191.1:0-2808 GCA_031365045.1 Gemmatimonadota bacterium
TCGCGTCCCTGGGTGCGGGTGTACGTGGGGCAGCAGTTGCTCCCGCTCCTCCACGCCGGCGACACGGTCGAGGCCCGGCTCGACGCCTTCCCCGACTCGGTCTTCCACGGGCGGATCGCCTCGCTCGCCACCAAAGCGGAGTATACCCCGCGCGTGGCCCTCACCGAGCGGGAGCGGGCCGACCTGCTTTTCGGCGTGAAGATCGAGTTCGCCGACGGCCGCGGGATGTTGAAGCCGGGGGTGCCAGTCACCGTTCGCTTCGCGGTCGCGGGTCACGGGTCACGGGTCGCGAAACCCCGCTAGGGATGACGATCTCGATGCACTCGGACCCGCGACTCGCGACTCGCGACCTCCCGACGATCACCACCACCGCCCTCCGCAAGGAGTTCGGCCCCATCGTCGCCGTCGACGGCCTCGACCTCACCGTCGCGCGCGGAGAGATCCTCGGCCTCCTCGGCGCCAACGGCTCGGGCAAGACCACGACGATCCGGATGCTCACCGGTCTCCTCGCGCCGACCAGCGGCGCGGCGAGGGTGGCGGGCATCGACGTCGTCGCCGATCCGGACGCGGTGCGGCAGAAGATCGGCTACATGAGCCAGCGGTTCGGCCTGTACGACGACCTGACGGTGGCCGAGAACCTCTGGTTCTACTCGTCGCTGTACGGCCTCCGCGGCGTCGCGCAGAGGGCGCGCCTGGCCGAGGTGGTCGAGGAGCTCGGGCTCGGTAAGCGCTTGCAGCAGTTCACCGGTGAGCTCTCCGGCGGATGGCGCCAGCGCGTTTCCCTCGGCTGCGCCATCGCGCACCGCCCCGAGATCCTATTTCTGGATGAGCCGACCGCGGGGGTGGACCCGGCGGCGCGGAAGCTTTTCTGGGAACGGATCTACGCGCTGGCCGCCTCGGGGATCTCGATCCTCGTCACCACGCACTATATGGATGAGGCGGAGCGCTGCCAGCGCCTGGCGGTGATCAGCCGCGGGGTCCTCCTGGCCCTCGACACCCCCGAGCGGGTGCGAGCGCATTTCAAGGTGACGAGCCTCGAGGACGTCTTCATCGAGCTTCAGCACGAGAGCGGGGAGCTCGTATGACGGGTCGCGGGTCGCGGGTCGCGGGTCGCGGCATTCTCACGTCGCTGGCACATCTTGGCGCCTCTGCGTCTCGCCGATTCGCCGAGTGGAGTGTGTGGCCGATGCTGCGGAAGGAGCTGCTCCAGCTCCGGCGCGACCGGCTCACCTTCGCGATGATGACGGGGATCCCCGCCATTCAACTCTTGCTCTTCGGTTTCGCGATCCAGACCGAGGTGCGGCACCTGCCGACCGTCGTGCTCGATGAGTCGGCCACGCAGCAGAGCCGAGCGCTCATCGACCGGATGGTGAACACCGGCAACTTCGACCTGGTCCGCACGGTGCCAGACCGTGAGGCGCTCCGGGCCGAGATCGAGAGCGGCCGGGCGCGGGCGGCGATCGTGATCCCCCCCGACTACGCGCGCGACCTCCTCCGCGGGCGGACCACGCACGCCCAGGTGATCGTGGACGCCGCCGACCCCATGGCCTCCTCGGCGGCGCTCTCGGGGGCGGCCCTCGCGGGGCAGGCCGAGGCGGTGGAACGGCTGCCGGCGATGCGGGCCCTGCCGATCGAGGTGCGGGTGCGGCCCTGGTACAATCCCGACCTCCGGAGCAGCACCTACATCGTGCCCGGAATCATCGGGGTGCTGTTGTCGCTCACGCTGGTGCTCATCACCTCGATGGCGATCGTGCGCGAGCGGGAGCGGGGGACGCTGGAGCAGCTGGTGGTGACGCCGATCGGGCGGACCAGCATCATGCTCGGCAAGCTCACGCCCTTCCTGCTCATCGGCTACGTGCAGATCACCGTCGTGCTGTTGATGGGGTGGATCGTCTTCCACGTGCCGGTGCGGGGGAGCCTGCTGGCGCTGTACGTGCTGAGCTTTCCCTTCATGGTGGCGAGCCTGGGGGTGGGGCTCCTGGTCTCGACGATGGTCAAGACGCAGGCGCAGGCGGTCCAGCTCGGCTTCTTCTATATCCTGCCCAACATCCTGCTGTCGGGGTTCATGTTCCCGCGCATCGCGATGCCCGCACCGGCGCAGTGGATCGGGGCGTTGCTGCCGCTGACCTACTATCTGGATGTGTTGCGGGGCGTGTTGATCAAGGGGGTGCCGGTGAGCCAGCTGCTGGACGAGGGGGCGATCCTGTCGCTCTTCAGCGTGGTGCTCATTACGCTGGCGGTGCGGAGGTTCCGCAAGACCGTGGAGTGAGGGGTTTGCCGCACGAGGGAGGCGGGTTACTCTCCCGCTACCCCCTCGCACCACAGAATCCACGTGATAAAGCTCTCTCGCTGGTCCCAGGCTGCGGCGTTGACCGCGCTCCTCCTCCCCGCAACCCTGCGCGCCCAGCAGTCGCACGCCCCCGCGGCCATGATGACGCCGGTGCTGGCCGACCTCGAGCGGATGCGTCCGATGGAGGACAGCGCCTTTCGCATCCACAGCTTCTTCCTCACCAAGGATGCCGCGACCTTCAGCCTCGGCGATGGCCGCGTCTGGCCGTTGACCCGGGTGAATGGAGTCGTGATCGGCGCGATCTACCAGGGGACCGGACGATTCCACTTCACCGCCCCGAATCCGGTGGAGCGGGAGCGGATGCGCCACTACCTCGGCGTCGAGGAGTTGGACGAGCCGATCAAGAGCGTGGTCTTCTTTTTTGCCGACGGCACCCTCGATGCGTTCTACCGCGGCGGCGTCTCGTTCGAGCACGCCGGCGCACCGGGGCCGATGATGGATCGACTCGCGCGGGCGCG
>JANLXK010000200.1:0-3552 GCA_031365045.1 Gemmatimonadota bacterium
GACCCTCTCCGACTTCGTCAGCGCCACCGGCCAGGAGCAAAACGGCCTTGAGGCCGATCCCAAATGGGCGGGGAAGACCTCGGGGGATTTCCACCTCTTGTCCTCATCTCCCGCTATCGACTCCGCGAACTCCGGCGCGAGCGGTGCCCAAAATACCGACCTCGAGGGGCTGCCGCGCGTCGATAATCCGGCGAAAACGAATACCGGGGCGGGGCCGAGGGCGTACGACGACCGCGGGGCTTACGAGTACCAGATCCCCGGGACCTGCGGGAACGGAATCCGGGAGTCCGGCGAGGCTTGCGACCGCAACGATCTCGGGGGGGCGACTTGCGCGAGCTCGGGGTTTTTCTGCGGGACGGGAAGCGGGCTGAGCTGCAACTCGAACTGCACGCTCAACACCGACAGCTGCGTCGCGAGTTGTCCGGCGACCGACCAGTGCCACAGCGCCGGGACGTGCAGCGCGACGACCGATCGGTGCACGAACCCCGTGAAGTCCAACGGCGCAACCTGCAACGACGCCAACGCCTGTACGCAGGCCGACACCTGCCAGAGCGGCGTGTGTACCGGATCGAATCCCGTCGTTTGCGCGCCGAGCGACGCGTGCCATACCTCGGCGTGCAACACGACGACGGGGGTCTGCTCGAACGTTGCGAAGTCGAACGGGACGGCGTGCAACGACGCGAACGCGTGCACGCGGGCCGATACCTGCCAAAGCGGCGTGTGTACCGGGGCGAATCCTGTCGTCTGCACGGCGAGCGATACGTGTCACACCGTGGGAACGTGCGCCCCGGCGACGGGCGTCTGCTCGAATCCTACGAAGTCGAACGGGGTCTCATGCAACGACGGGAACGCATGCACGCAAACCGACACCTGCCAGAGCGGTACGTGTACCGGATCGAATTCGGTCGTCTGCACGGCGAGCGACCAGTGCCATACCGTTGGGACGTGTAACTCGACGACGGGGGTCTGCTCGAACCCCGCGAAGTCCAACGGCACATCCTGCGACGACGCCAGCGCGTGCACGCCGACCGACACCTGCCAAAGCGGCGTGTGCACCGGATCGAATCCCGTCGTTTGTCCGGCGAGCGACCAGTGCCACTCCTCGACGTGTAACCCGACGACGGGGGTCTGCTCGAACCTGACGAAATCCAACGGGACGACCTGCAACGACGGGAACGCGTGCACCACGACCGACACCTGCCAAAGCGGTGTGTGCACCGGGTCACAACCGGTCGTCTGCACGGCGAGCGACTCGTGTCACACCGCGGGAACGTGCACCCCCGCGACGGGTGTCTGCTCGAATCCCGTCGCCCCGAACCGTACCGCCTGCGTCGACGGCAACTCGTGCACGCAAACCGGCTCGTGTCAGTCGGGAGTCTGCATCGGAGCGGACCCCATCGTGTGCAAGGCGATCGACTCGTGCCACGTTGCCGGGACGTGCAGCCCGGCGACGGGAGTTTGCTCGAACCCCGTAAAGCCGAACGGAACGACCTGTAACGACGCGAACGCATGCACACAGTCCGATTCCTGCCAGGCGGGAATTTGCACGGGAACGAACCCTGTCGTCTGCACGGCGAGCGACCAGTGCCACACCGCGGGGACGTGCAACGCGACCACGGGAGTTTGCTCGGACCCGGCGAAGTCGAATGGAACGACCTGCGACGACGCGAACGCGAACACCACCTTCGATTCGTGCGAGAGAGGTGTGTGCACCGGGTCGAACGTGCCGCAAAAGAGGCGTTCCCAACCCCCGAGACGCGTGCCCCGGGCAACGGCGCAGGTTCCAACCCCGTAGCACCTCAAGGCGCCACCTTGACGCCTCACCGGCCGGGTCTTATCCGAAGAGTCGTCTTCCAAAACTCTATCAGGCGACTCAGAGGAGGCAAAAAAGCCATGAAACTCGTTCGGTGGGATCCGCTTCAAGAGTTTCTCGCGATGAGCAATCGGCTCAACCGCCCGGTTAACGATCCTTATGCCCAGCGCACCGAGGACTCGTTCGGGGCTTGGGCTCCGCCCGTCGACATCTTCGAGAGACAAGACCACCTCGTCATCCGGGCGGAGGTCCCGGGCATCCATAAAGAGGACATGGACGTCCGGATCGAAAACGGCGTGCTGACGCTGCACGGCGAGCGCAAGGAAGAGAAAGAAGTTAACGCAGTCAACACGCACTTGACGGAGAGGGTGTACGGGAGTTTCACCCGGAGCTTCTCGCTCCCCACGACCGTCGATCCCACGAAGGTCACCGCAGTCTATAAGGATGGCGTGCTCGAAGTGACCGTCCCGAAGGTCGAGACCGCCAAGCCGAAGAAGGTCGAGATCAAGGTCGCGTAACCACCCGCCGCGGTATCCCCCGATGTCGCGGCACGCGGCGCGCCCTGACGGCGGACGATCGCCGTCAGGGCGGGTGACCTTTTTTCTCCGCTCGGGATCACCTTAACTTCTTGTCTGCCTTAAACTTTGAGCGTACTTCTTGCCCCGAGGTGCATCCACGATGCGTGTGACTGGAATTGTGTCTTCCGTTGTGCTTGCCGTTTGCGTCGTCGTTGCCGCGTCCGCGCATGTCTTCGCGGACGGTGCCACGAGGCCCGCAAAAAAAACCCACAGATAAGGATCGCAACGCGGCGACCCCAGCCCTTGCCGCGGGCCTCGCCAAGACGCCCAACTCCGGCGACGCCGCCGACGGCGGCTCGAAGCTCGACACGATCACGGAGCATCGCAATGAGCTCGGAGAGACGGTCTATGCGGTCTCGGCGTCGCGGTTCGACATCTCCCCGCCGCTGATCGACCTGGCCGCGCGTTTCCCCGCGTCGGCGGCGGGCGAGGAGGAACAAGAGCCGTCCAACCCCCAGCTCCCGTACTGGCGGGTCCCGCGTTCCAACGTCCCCGACCCGGTCGTCCGGCCCGTGACGCCTTCGGTCGAATCCCTCTCCGGGAAAGGACTCCTGCCGGATGCGCCGAGCACGGGGTTCAGCTTCAACGGCATCGGCATCAGCGGGGGCTCCCCGTCCGACAGCAACGGCTCGGTGGGGAACAACCAGTACGTCGAGACGGTCAACACCCGCTATCAAGTGTGGTCGCTCAACCGCGCCACCAACGTCGCCACCTCGGTCCTCGGCCCCTCGAGCATCAACACCCTCTGGTCCGGGTTCGGCGGCCCCTGCCAGACGCAAAACAGCGGCGACCCGATCGTGCTGTACGACAAGAGCGCCGACCGGTGGCTGATCTCTCAGTTCACGACCGGCTTGAGTGGAGGCTCCTACTACCAGTGCGTCGCCGTCTCGACGACCGCGAACGCCATCGGGAGCTACGCCCGGTGGGCCTTCGCGGTGCCGTCGGGACGTTTCGGCGACTATCCGCATTTCGGCGTCTGGACCGACGCCTACTACATGATGGCTCACGCCTTCGCGTCCACCTCGGGCGGCTACATCGCGGCGATCTTCGCGGCGATGGATCGAAAGAAGTTGCTGGACGGCGACCCGTCGGCGACTTGGCAGGTGATCTTCGACGCCAACGAAGGCGGCCACATGCCCGCCGACGTGGACGGCTTCACGC
>JANLXK010000260.1:0-2114 GCA_031365045.1 Gemmatimonadota bacterium
CCAAGGGCTCGCGGGTGACGGCCCAGATCTCCCTCCCCGGGCGTTTCCTGGTGTACATGCCGGACGCCTCGAAGGTCGGCGTCAGCCGCAAGATCGAGAGCCGCGAAGAGCGGGTGAAGCTCCGCGAGATGGTGGGGAAGTTCCTGCCGAAGGAATCGGGCGGGATGATCGTCCGCACCGTCGCCGAGGGGACCACCGAGGATCACTTCAAGCGTGAGGTGGAATCGCTCCTCGGGCTCTGGAAGAAGATCAACAAGAAGACCCGCTTTGTGCGCGCCCCCGCGCTGGTCCAGCGCGAGACCAGCCTCACGCGCGGCATCATCCGCGACCTCTTCAGCGCCAAGGTCGATGCGCTCTGGTGCGACTCGAAGGAACTGCATCACGAGATCGAGCAGTACCTCGAGCAGGTCGATCCGGAGCTGATGGACCGGGTCAAGCTTTACCAGGAGTCGCAGCCGCTGTTCGAGAAATTCGACATCGAGCGCGAGATCCGGGATCTGTTCAAGGCGCGCTGCGACCTTCCCAACGGCGGTTCGATCGTCATCCAGCCCACCGAGGCGCTGGTCTCGATCGACGTGAACACCGGGCGGTACACCGGCAAGAAGGACCCCGAAAAGACCATCCTCCGGACCAATCTCGAGGCCGCCCGCGAGATCGCCCGCCAGATCCGGCTCCGCGACATCGGCGGCATCATCGTCTGTGATTTCATCGACATGGAGACCCGCAGCAACAAGGAGCGGGTCCTGCAGGAGCTCCGGCAGCACCTCGTGCGCGACCGGGCCCGGACCAAGGCCCACGCCGTCTCCGAGCTCGGCCTGGTGGAGATGACCCGCCAGCGGGTACGGCCGTCGCTCTGGCATTCGATGACCGCCGACTGCCCGACTTGCACTGGCACCGGGCGGGTCTTCCGCCCCGAGGTCGTGGCCCGGCGGCTCGAGCGGTCGCTCAAGCGGGTGGGGTACGAACACCGGGAACGCCAGTTGGCCATCCGGCTCCATCCCGAGGTCGCCCTCTACCTGCTGGAGGAGGAGCCCAAGCTGGTCCAGGGGCTCGGCCGCCAGACCGGGGTCGAATTCGAGGTCCGGGACGACCCGATGATGCGACTCGACGAGTTCCGGCTGATGAGCCGCCCAGCCGGCCGGGACGTGACGGAGCAGTACGCGGTCGCGTGACCCCTCTCCCCAACCCCTCCCCCTGTCGGGGGAGGGGCTTTGTTGCGCCCCCTCTCCCGACAGGGAGATGGGGTCGGGGGGAGAGGGCGGTGACTTGACCTAACGCCCTACCACGACTAGGTTTGCGGGCTCGCTGGTATAGGCAATCGACAGGCAGGAAACCATGTACGCGATCTTCCGTGCGCTCGGAAAGCAGTTCCGGGCCGAAAAGGGAAAGACCCTCCGCCTCCCGCTGATGGACAAGCAGCCGGGCGAAAAGGTCGTTTTCGACGAGGTCCTCCTCTCCTCCGACGGGACCACGATCAAGGCCGGCGCGCCGACCGTGAAGGGTGCCAAGGTCGAAGTCGAGGTCATCGGTCTGGCGAAGGGCGAGAAGATCTACGTCTTCAAGTTCAAGCGGCGCAAGGGTTACCGTCGCAAGACCGGCCATCGGCAGAAGTACACCGATGTCCGCATCACTGGCCTGACGCTCGGCTGAGGAGATACCATGGCACATAAGAAGGGCGTAGGCTCCAGCCGCAACGGCCGCGACAGCAATCCGCAGTTCCTGGGCGTGAAGCGCTTCGGGGGCGAAGAGGTCACCGCGGGCTCGATCATCGTCCGGCAGCGGGGCACCAAGTTCCATCCCGGCAAGAACGTCAAGCGCGCCAGCGACGACTCGCTCTTCGCGATGGTCGACGGCGTGGTGAAGTTCGAGCACAAAGACAAGAAGCGGCAGCAGGTGTCGGTCTATCCGGCGGCGGCCGCCGCGAACTGAGTTGGGAGTTGGGAGTAGGGAGTCGAGAGGGGTGCCGATGAGGCACCCCTCCTTGCTATCAGGGGATTGGTGGTGCAGGGTGAAACATTCTTTGGCCCAGCACGTAGGACCTCTTAACTCTTCACTCCCAGCTCCCGACACCGACTCCGAGGTCATACACATGTCGACCTTCTTCGAACGCCTCG
>JANLXK010000265.1:0-1878 GCA_031365045.1 Gemmatimonadota bacterium
CGCAGCTGCCAGAGGACGAGCAGGTCCTCCTCCGAGGTCCCCACCGCCGCCATCCAGCGTCGGACCGCCGGGGCGTCCTCGCCCGAGGGACGCTCAGGCCCCTGCACCGCGCCACTGGCACGCGCGATGTCCGAGTTGGAGCACTTGAGCCGGGTCAGGAGCGGCACTGCCCCCTCACCCGCCAGCAGCACGGTGAGAAGGATCGGGTCGCGGTGCAACCCGGCCGGCGGCTCGGGGGGATCCTCCTCGCGGAGTTCCGGCATCCACGCCGTCCTGGCGATGAGCGGCCGCCAGAGCTTCGTGGCCCAGACCAGCGACTGCGTCGTGCGGAGCATCTTGAACCACTCTTCGCGCACCCGTTCGGCCGAGAGCTGGGCCATGCCGGGCGCTTCGGCGGTCATCGCCTGCCAGGTCGACTTTTCGACGCAGAACTGGAACCGCGCCGCGAACCGGGCCCCGCGGAGGATCCGGAGATAGTCCTCGCGGAACCGCTCCTCCGGCTTCCCGACCGCGCGCACTTCCTTCTTCTCCAGCAGGTCGGTAGTACCGCCGAACGGATCGCGCCACTCGTGCCGGAGCGGATGGTAGGCGATGGCGTTGATGGTGAAGTCGCGCCGGGCGAGGTCCTCGTCGATGGTGGCACCCCACTTCACCACCGCGCGCCGGCCGTCGGTTGTCACGTCGTGACGGAAGGTCGTGACCTCGTGCAGCACCTTGTCATCGCCGAAGACACCCACCGTGCCGAACTCGACCCCGACGGGGACGGTGCGCTTGAAGAGCGCCTGCACCTGGTCGGGGGTCGCGGCGGTCGCGAGGTCGAAGTCGCTCTGGGACGCGCCGGAGAGGGCGTCGCGCACCGCGCCCCCCACGCACCAGGTATCGTGCCCCGCCTCCTGCAACGTCGTCGCGATGGCGAGGACGGCGGGTGGGATCTCCAGCCGTGCGGGAAGTGTCATCGCCCGCCGTCCTGTCGCACGGACGGACGGACGCACCGACGCACTGCTACCGTGCGACCTTGCGACCGTGCGCCTGTGCGCCTGTGCGACCGTGCGAAAGTGCGACTGTGCGACCGTTCGACCGTGCGCCTATTTCCCATACGGCCTCCCGGCCGACAACGCGATCGTCATCTCCATCCACGCCTGCGACGGCGTGCGCGGGCCCGCGAGCGTCGCCCCCGCGGCCACCAGCTGCGCCGCGCCGCCCTCGTACGCGTAGGACGCCGTCACCTGTCCCCGCCGGCAGCGCGACGCGATCACGACCGGATACCCCGCTTCGAGCCACCTTCCGATCGCCGCGGCCGCCCCGGGTGGGACATTCCCCGCCCCGAACGCGACCACGACCGCGCCGTGATAGTTGCCGAGCGCCGCGTCGAGCATCGCGCCGTCATCGCCGGGGGTCATCGTCACCAGCGCGATCCGCGCCGAGAGCCCCGGCGGCTGGACCACGAAGCGGGGCGGCCGCACATCCGCAGTGAAGACGACTCGGCCCATCTGGACCACTCCGATCTGCTTGCCGAACGCCGGCTCAAACGCCTCGAGCTCCGCGCTGTCGACCTTGAGGGCGTCGAGTCCGTCGAGCACCGACCCCGCAAACGCCACCATCGCGCCCCGTCCCTGGGCATCCGGCGACGCGGCGACCGCCACGGCATCGCGGATGTTGTCGGCACCATCCCAGGCGAGGTGGGCGGCGTGGCGCATCGACCCCGTCAGCACAATGGAGTTGGCGCGGGGGAGGGTGCGCGCCAGGAGGTACGCCGTCTCCTCCAGGGTATCGGTCCCGTGGGTGATGACGATACCGCTCGGCGCGTCGGGCAAAGCCATGATCTCCCGCACCCGCTCCCGCAGCGCCCAGAGCCGGCCCAGGTCGAGGTGGGGCGCG
>JANLXK010000284.1:0-4724 GCA_031365045.1 Gemmatimonadota bacterium
GATGAAGTACTCGAGCGCCGAGAGCCCCTCGCGGAAGTTCGACTTGATCGGGCTTTCGATGATCTCGCCGATGCCGCCCGTGAGCTTCTTCTGCGGCTTGGCCATCAGGCCGCGCATGCCGGCCAGCTGACGGATCTGGTCGCGGCTGCCGCGCGAGCCGGAATCGAACATCATGAACACCGGGTTGAACCCGCCCCGGCTGTCGCGCATGAAGTTCACCATCGCCTCGGCCACGTCGTTGTTGGCGTGGGTCCAGGCGTCGATGACCTTGTTGTACCGTTCACCGAACGTGATCTGGCCCGTGTTGTAGGCCTTCTGGAACCGCGCCACCCGCTTCTCGGCCTCGCCAATGATCTCGGCCTTCTCGGCCGGGATCTCGAGGTCCTCGATGCCGATGGAGATGCCTCCCATCGTGGCGTAGCGGAACCCGAACTCCTTCAGGCGGTCGAGGAAGATGACCGTATCGCCCAGCCCGGCGCGGCGGTAGCCCTCGAGCACCAGCCCGGAGAGCTCCTTCTTCTTCATCAGGATGTCGCGGAAGCCCAGCTCGGCCACGAGCTTGCGCGGCAGGATGCTGTTGAACAGCACCCGGCCCGCCGTGGTCCGGACCCAGCGCGGCTTCGGCTCGATCGCTTCCTTCGGCGGTACGTACCAGAAGTGGATCGCGTCCTGGTGCTTGATGACCGCGTGGAGCAGCGCCATCTCGATCTCGGCCAGCGACCCGTACCAGCGGGCGTCCTTCCACAGCGCCTCGATCTTGGCGGTGTCCTTGCCGGCCTTGCGGATGCTGTCCTCGAACCCGCGCGGCAGCTTGGTCAGGAAATAGCTGCCCAGCACCATGTCCTGGCTCGGCTCCGCCACCGGGCGGCCGTCCGAGGGCTTCAGGATGTTGTAGCTCGAGATCATCCGCACGCGGGCCTCGAGCTGCGCCTCGAACGAGAGCGGCACGTGCACGGCCATCTGGTCGCCGTCGAAGTCGGCGTTGAACGCCGCGCACACGAGCGGGTGGATCCGGATGGCCTTGCCCTCGACCAGCACCGGCTCGAACGCCTGGATGCCCAGGCGGTGGAGCGTCGGCGCGCGGTTGAGGAGGACCGGATGGTCCTGGATGATCTCCTCGAGGATCTCGAACACCTCCGTGCTCTCGCGCTCCACGATCTTCTTGGCGCGCTTCACGGTCTCGGCGATCCCCTTCTCCACCAGCTTATGGATGATGAACGGCTTGAACAGTTCGACCGCCATCGTCTTCGGCAGGCCGCACTGGTGCAGCCGGAGCTCCGGACCGACGACGATGACCGACCGGCCCGAGTAGTCCACCCGCTTGCCGAGCAGGTTCTGGCGGAACCGGCCCTGCTTGCCCTTCAGCATGTCGCTGAGCGACTTGAGCGGGCGCTTGCCGCGGCCGCGGATCGCCTTGGAGCGGCGGCCGTTGTCGAACAGCGCGTCCACGGCCTCCTGCAGCATCCGCTTCTCGTTCCGGAGGATGACCTCCGGGGCGCGGTGCTGGATGAGCTTCTGGAGCCGGTTGTTCCGGTTGATGACGCGCCGGTACAGGTCGTTCAGGTCCGACGTGGCGAACCGGCCGCCGTCGAGCGGCACCAGCGGGCGGAGATCGGGCGGGATGACCGGGATCACGTCCAGGATCATCCACTCCGGCTTGTTCGGCAGGTCGCCGGCGTCACCCGAGGTCAGGAACGCGTCGACGATCTTGAGCCGCTTGAGCAGCTGCTTCTTGCGGTGCTGGCTGGTCTCGGTGCTCACACGGGCGCGGAGCGTCTCGGCCAGTGGCTTGATGTCGATCCGCTGGAGCAGCTTCCGCACGGCCGGCGCGCCGATGTCGGCTTCGAACTTCGAGTCGCCGTCGGCCCGGGCCTTCTGCTTGAGCTCGAGGAACTCGTCCTCGTCCAGCAGCTGGTTGTGCTCCACCTCCTGCTCGCCCGGCTCGATGACCACGTAGGACGAGTAGTAGATCACCCGTTCCAGGTCACGGAGCGTCAGGTCCAGGAGGTTGCCCATGGGGCTGGGCAGCGTCTTGAAGAACCAGATGTGCGCCACCGGCACGCTGAGCTCGATGTGGCCCATGCGCTCGCGCCGGACCTTGCTCAGCGTCACTTCCACGCCGCAGCGGTCGCAGATGACCCCGCGGTAGCGGATGCGCTTGTACTTGCCGCAATGGCACTCCCAGTCCTTCACCGGCCCGAAGATGCGCTCGCAGAAGAGCCCATCCTTCTCGGGCTTGAACGACCGGTAGTTGATGGTCTCGGGCTTGGTCACCTCGCCCCAGGACCACCACGTGCGCTGGCCCTGGAGTTCCAGGCGCTCGCGCTCCTTGGGATCGCGCGGGCCCCGGATCTCCTCGGGCGCGGCGATACGGATGCTGATGAAGTCGAAGCTCGAGCTCTTCGGCTCGCGCCCGCTGCGGAAATCGATCACGATATCCCCCTTACTCGTCGCCCTCGGCCGTGGTGCCGAGAGTGACCTTGAGACCGAGCGCCTGGAGTTCCTTCACGAGGACGTTGAACGACTCGGGAATGCCCGGTTCTGGCAGGTTCTGCCCCTTCACGATCGCCTCGTAGACGCGGCTGCGTCCCGCGACGTCGTCGGACTTGACGGTCAGCATCTCCTGCAGTGTGTGCGCCGCGCCGTACGCCTCGAGCGCCCACACTTCCATCTCGCCGAACCGCTGCCCGCCGAACTGCGCCTTGCCGGCCAGCGGCTGCTGCGTCACCAGGCTGTACGGCCCGATGCTGCGGGCGTGGATCTTGTCGTCCACCAGGTGGCTGAGCTTCAGCATGTAGATGGCACCCACCGTGACGTCGCCGGCGAACTCGGTGCCGCTCCGTCCGTCGCGGAGGCGCACCTTGCCGGCCGGGGTGTGCCCCGCGGCCTTGAGCAGCTCGCACGCCGCCGCATCGACCCCGGCGCCATCCACCTTGTTGCCGGTCAGGAGCGCCGCGAGGGCCGGTAGCCCTGCCGCCACGAGCGCTTCGGGCGGGGTCATTTCCGCCGCCTTCTCGAGCTCCTTCACCGCGGTCTTCCCGGCCTTGCCGAGGAGATCCGCCTTGGCCTGGTGGTACGCCACCTCGAGCCGGCGCTGGTCGCGCTCGCGCGCCGCCAGTTCCTTGGCCGAGTCGGTCAGGAAGGTCTGGATGTCATTGAACAGCCCGCGCGTGCTGGCGCCGACGCTCTTCTCGTTGAGCGCCGAGAGGCTGGCCTGGTTGAGGAGCACGTGCTTCTCACCGTGCACTTGCTTCAAGTCGCGGCTCAGCGCCACGACGCCGGCCGAATCCGGCTCCGGTGCCCGCGCCTGCAGGTCGAGCGTCTTCGCCGCGGTCACCAGCCCCGACAGCTTGAGCAGCACGCCGATCTCGTCCTCGTCGGCCCCGCGGAAGACCGGGGTCTTCGCCTTGAAACCAAGGATCTTCGCGGCCCAACCGAGGTGGGTCTCGAGGATCTGCCCCACGTTCATGCGGCTCGGCACGCCGAGCGGGTTGAGCACGATGTCGACCGGGGTGCCGTTCGGGAGGAACGGCATATCCTCTTCCGGCACGATGCGGGCGACGATGCCCTTGTTGCCGTGGCGGCCGGCCATCTTGTCGCCGACGGAGACCTTCCGCTTCTCGGCGATGTACACCTTCACCAGCTGGATGACGCCCGGGGGCAGTTCATCGGGCTGCAGGATCTTGTCGATCTGGTCCTCGGCCTTCTCCTCGACCTTGGCCTTTTCGCGGGCCGCGGCGTCGGTGGCGAGGCGGATCCGCTCCTGGGCGCCCTTCCCCGTGACGCGCAACGTCTTGAGGTCGACCTCCTGGAAGTCGATCTCCACGATCGCGGCCTTGACGAGCTTGGTCCCGGCCGGCTGGTACTCCTCGACCGTGCCGTTCTTGAGCATCAGGGCGATCTCCTGCCCTTCGAGCAGGTGCCCGAGCTCTTCCCAGAGGACCGAGTTGATGCGGGCCTTCTCGTCGGCCTCGATGCGGCGCACTTCGCCGATCCGCTCACCGCGGTCCTTCTCGACCACGGAGTCCTCGACGCGGCTGAAGATCTTGACGTCGATGACGACGCCCTTCATCCCCGGCGGGACCTTGAGCGAGGAATCCTTCACGTCCTTGGCCTTCTCGCCGAAGATGGCCGTGAGGAGCTTCTCTTCCGGGCTCAGCTCGGTCTCCCCCTTGGGGGTGATCTTGCCGACCAGGATGTCGCCCGGCTTCACGTGGGCGCCGATGCGCACGATGCCGCGCTCGTCGAGGTCCACGAGGGACTCGTCGGAGACGTTCGGGATCTCGCGCGTGATCTCCTCCTGGCCGCGCTTGGTGTCGCGGACGTGGAGTTCGAGCTCCTGGATGTGGATCGACGAGTAGACGTCGTCCTTCACCAGCCGCTCCGAGAGCACGATGGCGTCCTCGAAGTTGTGGCCATACCAGGGCATGAACGCCACCAGCACGTTGCTGCCGAGGGCCAGCTCGCCGTGCTCGGTGCCGGCGCCGTCGGCGATGACTTCGCCCGCGGCGACCCGCTGGCCCAGCGCCACGATGGGACGCTGGTTGATCGCGGTGTCCTGGTTGGTGCGCCAGAACTTCTTGACCTTGTAGCGGTCCTGCTGCGTCAGCCGCGCGAGCGGATGATCGATGCGCTGGGTGTCGTCCACGCCCGCGTCGATGATGATCTCATCGGCGGTGACGCGGATGACCTCGCCGGCGCGCTTCGCGACGACGGTGGCACCC
>JANLXK010000330.1:0-24046 GCA_031365045.1 Gemmatimonadota bacterium
CTCGTGCCCGCGGGCGTGCGGAGCGGGTGGGTCGCGGGGCAGGTCTTCGACGTGGATGGCCACCCGGTGCCGCAGGCGCACATCTTCGGGCTCTCCAAGTTCGAGCCGGCCGAGACGCCGCTGGTGATGATGGAGACGTACGGGGCGAAGAACCACATGCATCCCCTCTACCAGGAGCACTTCGCCATCGGGGACGTCCCGGTGGGCGAATACACCCTGGGCGTGGAGATCGACGGGAAGAAGGTGTGGCGGAAGGTGACGGTGACGGAGGGGAATCTGACGTGGGTGGTGTTCCGGCCTTAAGAAGTGAGGAGTGAGGAGTGAGGAGTGAGGAGTAAGGAGTCGGGAGTGATGAAGGTCGGGGAAGGGCCCCCTCCTCACTTCTCACTTCTCACTCCTCACGCCTTACTTTGGTGGCCATGTTCATCGAACTCACCGACCATCTCCGCTGTCCCGCCGCGCACGACGAGTCGTTCCTGGTCCTGCTGCCTGATGCGATCGAGAACCGACAGGTCCGCTCCGGGACCTTCGGCTGCCCCGTGTGCAACGCGACCTACCCGATCGTCGACGGCGTGGTCCGATTCGGAGCCCCGTCAGCTCTTGAGCTCGTCAGCCCATCAGCCCCACCCCCAGTGGTGGGCCTGGCCGCCTTCCTGGGCCTTGGCGGCCCGGGGGGGTATGTGGGGCTTGTGGGGGACATCGCCGCGCTGGGGCGCGAACTCAGCTCCGCCCTCCCCGGGGTCCACATCGCCGGCATCAACGCCCCGGCGGGGACGGAGGGCTCCGACAGGGTGAGCCTGATGGAGGCGCCGAGCATCCCGGTGAAGGCGCGGCAGTTGCGGGGGGTGGTGCTGGGGGTGGGGTACGGCGCGGCGCCGGAATGGATCGCCGAGGGGGTCCGGGTGGTCCTCCCGGGCCTCCGGGTCGTCGGCGCCGGGCTGGCGCCCGAGCGTGACGACCTCCAGATCCTTGCCGCGGCGGAGGGGTGGTGGGTGGGGGTGAGGAAATAGGAGCGTAAGTCGCGAAAGGCGCTCAAGGGGTCTGCCCTGAGCGCCTCTCCGCTTTGAGCGTTCCTGACGCGCCTGACGCGCCTTACGCCTCTCCAGCCTGTCCCGGCTCCGCATACACCGCCTCGATCTGCGCGGCATAGTTCTTCTCTACCACCTTCCGCTTCACGCTCATCTTGGGGGTGAGCTCGCCGCTCTCGATGGTGAAGTCGCGCGCGACGATGATGAACTTCTTCGGCACCTCGAAGTGGGCCAGGTCGCGCAGGACCTTGAGCACCTCGCGCTCGATCTTGGCCCGCGCTTCGGGGAGCTTGGCGAGCGCCGGCCGGTCGGCATAGACCAGGCCCTTGTGCTTGGCCCACGACTCGAGAGTGTCGAAGTTGGGCACGACGAGCATCAGCGGGAACTTCCGCTTGTCGCCGATCATCACCGCGTTGCCGACGAAAGGAGAGGTCTTCGTGGTCCCCTCGATCGGCTGGGGGGCGATCTTCTTCCCGCCGGCGGTGACGATGATGTCCTTCTTCCGGTCGGTGATGCGGAGGAACCCTTCCGCGTCGAAATCGCCGATGTCGCCGGTGTGGAACCAGCCGTCGGGCTCGAGCGCCTCCCGGGTGGCCTCGGGCTTGTGGTAGTACCCCTTCATCACGTGGGGGCCGCGGGTCAGGATCTCGCCGTCCTCCGCGATCCGCACCTCCACCCCCGGCACCTTCTTCCCTACGGTGCCGATCTTCCAATGATCGAAGGTGTTCACGGTGATCACTGGAGAGGTCTCGGTGAGGCCGTAGCCCTCGAGGATCGGGAGTCCCGCGGCGTGGAAGAAGCGCGCGATCTCCGCCAGGAGCGGCGCCCCGCCCGACACGAAGAAGCGGAGCCGCCCCCCGGTGCGCGCGTGGAGTTTGCTGAAAACGAGCTTGTGCGCCAGCCGCCGGCCGAACGCCAGCCCGCCCGGGATCGGCTTGTGCGCCATCGTGAGGTCGACATACTCCTCGCCGGTGCGCTTGGCCCAGTGGAAGATGGCCTTCTTCACGAAACTCCCGCTCACCGCCCCCTCGAGGACCTTGGCGTAGATCTTCTCGAAGAGCCGCGGCACCGAAAGCACCACGGTCGGGTGCACCTCCACCAACTCGGCCGCCACGGTGTCGATGCTGGTGGCGTAGTTGATGATCACCCCGGCCTGCATCATCACGTAGTGTCCCGCCATCCGCTCGAACACGTGGGAAAGCGGGAGGAACGAGAGGCACTCGTCGGTGTTGGCGAGGCCGAGCACCGAGAGACCCGCCACGACATTGGAGGTGAGGTTCCCGTGGGTGAGCATCACCCCCTTGGGCTCTCCGGTCGTGCCCGAGGTGTAGATGAAGGTCGCCAGGTCGTCGGGCTTGACCGTGAGGGCGTCGGTGCGCCAGCGGCCGGCGTCCAGCCCCGAGCTGCGACCCTTCTCCCGGAGCGCATCCATCGAGAGCACGCCGGCGCCCTTCACCGTCGCGTCCATCGCAAAGATGTGGCGGAGACCCGGGACGTTGGCGCGGATCTCGAGGAGCTTGTCGCACTGGACCTGGGTGGAGACGAAGATCGCCACCGATCCCGAGTCGTTGAGCAGGTACTCGATCTGTTTGGCCGGGAGGGTGGGGTAGATCGGCACATCGGTGCAGCGATCGGACAGGCAGGCGTAGTCGGCGATGGCCCATTCTGGCCGGTTCTCGGACAGGATCGCCACCCGGTCGCCGGCGGTGATGCCGAGGGCCGTGAGCCCGAACGCCGTCTCCTTCACCTGTTCCGCCAACCCGCGATAGCTGAGGTCGATCCACCGCCCGTCGATCTTCCGGCGCATCACCACCGGCCGCTGAAGGAACCGATCCAGGGCGCCGAAATAGAGCTCGTTAAGCGTAGTGGGGGTGGGCACGGGACGGCTCCGGTTCCGGGGTGCGTGGTGGAAGTTCTTCGGGCTGCTGGCTACTGGCTTCTGGTGAATCTCTGCAGGGGCGCCGACATCGAGCGGAATCACCAGCAGCCAGAAGCCAGGAGCCCTTCAGATGCGATCGAGGCTTACTGGAAGAAGACCCGAATGACCTGCCCCGACCCCGGCACCACCGCACCGCTCGGGCGGCGGGCCTCGACCTGCACGAGGGCGCTGTCACCGGCGACGGCGTTGAGCTTCCGTACGCGGACCGGGATCCCCGGCTCACCATTGCTCCCGGTGGTCACCGTGCGGGCGGTGACGTCTCCACTCAGTCGGATGCCCGCCGGCGTCGGCGCGATCAGGGTGAACACGAGGGTCTGGTCCGCGATACCGGTCGCATCGCCCTTCGCGACCTTCGGGGTCAGCGCGGCCGATGCAGTGTCGGTCGACAGGGTCACGAGGAGCGATTCGGCGGCCGCCGGGACGAGCACGGTGTCGGCGTGCGCCCGGACCGCGAACGCGGTCGGGTTGCCCAGCAGCGACCCCGACCTCGGCTGCACCCGCCCGGTCGTCCCCGAGATGCCCCAGAACTTCCCGGTCACGCTGTCGACGCCCACGGTGGTGTCGGGGGTCACCCACCGGATCGTGGCGGCGATGCTGTCACCGTTGGTGTCGAGGACCCGCGCGCGGAGCTGGATGGTGTCGCCGATGTCCACCGCGGCCGGCACCGGGACCAGGAATTCGATCGCCACCGGCGTCCCGCTCTCCCCGAGGGTGCTGCACGCCGCCGCCGAGAGCAGGGCGGCGAGCACCAAGTGACGTCGCCTCACGCCTCGCCCGCCGCCTGCGCCGTCTCGATCTCGCGGAGCGTCCCCTCGGCGTGCCGGATCCACTTCTCGGCGTCGGCGCCCTTGAGCGGGCGGGCCAGGAACTCGCGCAGGTGCACCGCCGCCTCGGCGTTCGCCCCGCGGCGGACGAGCAGGAACGCGAGCCCGTAGTGCGCGCCGGGCAGGTCGCGGTCGATCTCGAGCGCCTTCCGGTAGTAGCGGATCGCCTCTTCGGGCTGGACCGTCTTGCTGTAGAGGATCGCGATGTTCTGGAGCAGGCGGACGTCGTCGGGGGCACCGCGGAGCGCGAGGCGATAGGAGGTCAGCGCCCCCTCGAACTCCCCCTGCCGTTCGAGCGCGAGGGCCTCGTTCTGATAGTCGAGTCGATGGCCACGGATGGGCGCGCCACCGTTGGTCGCATCGTCGCCGCCGAACAGCTTCCGCCACAGGCTCATAGTTCAGAAGTTATAGCAGGGCATCGACTTGGGCAACGCAGTTGCCCCTGGTCGGAGCCCACGGTACACTCCCTCCACGTCCCTCCGGAGCCCCCGATGCCTGCACGCAAGACGAGCCCCAAGACCAGGAAGGCCGCGCCCAAGTCCCCGGCGCGTCGCGTCGCAGGCCCCGAGGCCACCCTCGAGGTCGATTGGCCGTTCTTCGGGGAGCTCTGCCGGGCCCTCGCCCTCAAGGTGGCGCGTGACTTCGACCCCGAAGTAGTGCTCGGTATCGTCCGTGCCGGGGCGATCCCCGGCGTGGTGGTCGCGTCGATCCTCCAGCGTGAATTCGCCTCGATGTCGGTGGCCCGTCCCGGCAAGGGTCAGGCGCCGGTGCTGGTGAGCGGCCCGCCCGCCACCCTCAAGGGGCGCCGAGTGCTGATCGTGGATGCCACCTGCGACAGCGGCGAGACGATGCGACTGGCGGTGCGGGAGGTCGAGGCCCTACGCCCGAAGGAGGTCCGCACCGCCGTGGCGATCCAGACCGGCGCCTGGCGCCCCGACTACGAGGCCTTCCTTGCGGCATCCTTCATCGTCCTCCCCTGGGACCGTGAAGTCCTCTCCAAGGGAAAGCTCGTCGTCCGCCCCGACTACCGTGACCGGTTGGCCCAGGGCTGATGTTCCGACCGCCACCCTCGCACTTCAGACCTCGCACTTCGCACCTTTCTTGATGCTCGATCAGCTGAGCGAGGCCCTCAAGAGCAGTCGCGCCGACTTCACCGACATCCGGTGCGAGCGCGCCTGGGCCGGCACCGCCGTGGCCCGCGGCCGCCGCGTCGAAGGACTCACCCACGCCCGCGATGCCGGGGGCGTGGTCCGCTGTCTCGTGCACGGACGGGGCTGGGGGAGCGTCAGCTTCACCGGCTTCGACCGCCTGGGCGAGATGGTCACCCGCGCCTGGGAGCTGGCCCTCGCCGTCCAGGCCGCCCCCGCCCCCCGGCTCGCCCCCGTCCCCGCGCGCGAACTCGACCTCGCCCACGCCCCCACCCAGGATCTCCGTGCGGTCCCCATCGCCGAGCGCCGCCGCCTCCTCGATGCCTTGGTGGCGGAACTCTACGGGATGGACCGCCGCATCGTCGACCTCCAGCTCGCGGTGCGCGACGAGGTGGTGGAGCGGTGGTACGCGTCGAGCGAGGGGAGCCGCCTCCACGACCTCCGGAGCGAGGGGACCTTTTCCCTGGTCGTGGTGGCGCGCGAGGAGGGCCTCACCGCGCGCGCGGTCGATTCCCTCGCGGTGCGCGGTGGCTGGGACGCCCTGCAGGGCCGCGAAGGGTGGGCCCGTTCGGTGGGCGCGCGCGCCATCGCTCTCCTCGGCGCCGGCCGCCCCCGCCCGGGCGAGATGCCGGTGGTGCTCGATCCCGGCGCGGCGGGCACGATGATCCACGCGGCCCTCGCGCATCGTCTCGACGGTGACTCCCCCGCACCCCTCCGCCTCGGCGCCGAGATCGGCAGCCCCTTCCTCACGGTGGGCGACGACGCCAGCGCTTCGCCGCTCCGCGGCACGATCGCCTACGACGACGAGGGGAGTCCCGCGCAGCCCACCCTCCTCATCCAGTCTGGCGTGGTGGTGGCGCGACTGCATTCGCGCCAGAGCGCCGGACGGACCGGTGAGGCTCCCACCGGGAGCGCGCGCGCCGCCTCGTTCCGGCACCTCCCCTCCGCCCGCGTCACCAACTTCTACCTCGCGCGTGGGGAAGGGACCCGCGACGACCTCCTCTCCGGGATCCGCAACGGTCTCTACGTGAGCGATGTGCGCGGGGCCAACTGGGATGGCGAGCGGCTCGTGCTCACGGTGGGCGAAGCGGCGATGATCCGCGACGGACGCCTCGCCGAGCCGGTGCGCGACTGTGTGGTCCGCGGCCCGGGCGCCGATTGGCTCGGCGGCATCGATGCCGTGGCGGAGGACTTCCAGTGGAACGGCGCCGCGAGCCGCTGCGCCCGCGGCATCGACGGCGCGGTGCCGGTCACGGATGGCGCGGGGCACGTCCGTATCCGCCACCTCCAGGTGGGAGGACTGACCGCGTGATCCCTCGCCTGCTCGAGCAGATCCACCGGGCCGGGGCGCGCGGAGATCTCGTCGCCAAACAGGACGAGACCCTCGTCCTCGAACTGGCGGCCGGGGCCCTGGTCCGTTCGTCGCTCCTGCGCGAGCGGGGCGTCAGTGTCCGACTGTTCCGCGACGGGCGCGCGGGTGTCGCCGGTACCACGGATGACGATGCCGCGGCCGTGGTCGCCTCCGCGCTCGACGCGGCGGAGCAGGGTCCCCCCGCCGAAGTGGAACTCCCGGAGGCGCGACCCACACCACGCGTGCTCACGCGGGTGCCCCGTGCCGCCGCGGTCGCGGCCGACGAGCTCCGCTTCCTGGGCCAGATGGTGGCCGACCGTCTCGCCGCCGACGGCCGCCGGGTGCACGTGGCGGTCGAACGGGGGGTCGGCGGAGTCCGCGTGGCGAACAGTGCCGGACTCGACGCCGGCTACGAGACCTCGCTCGTCGCCATCCTCGCCGAAGTGACGACGAAGGAAGGGGCCACCCTCCGCACGCACGTGGCGGGGGCCGACCTCCCCGAGGGCGAGGCGATCGAACAGCTGGTCGACGGATTGCGCCGCCGGCTCACCTGGTCAGCGACCGAGGCCGTCGCCCCCCGCGGCCACCTCCCGGTCTGTTTCCTCCCCGGTGCGGCCGCGGCCCTCCTCGCGCCGGCCCGCACGGCGCTCCTCGGCCGCTCGGTCCTGCTCGGGCTCTCGCCCTTCGCCGACAAGATCGGGGAACGGGTGTTCGATCCCGGGCTCACCATCGTGGACGACCCCACCCTCGATGCGCGGGCCGGTTCGCGCCCGCTCGACGATGAGGGCGTGCCGAGCGCGCGGACCACGGTGGTGGAGTCGGGTGTGGTGCGCGGCTTCCTCTACGATCTCGAGACCGCCGCGCGCGCCGGCACGCGCTCTACCGGACATGCGCGACGGACCACGTTCGGCAAACCCCTCACCGCGTGGAGCAACGTGGTCGTCGAGCCAGGTCCGCACGCCTTCGAAGTGCTCCTCGGCATGCTTGATGAGGGGCTCATCGTCGAATCACTCGAGGACGATGGCGTCGTCGGTCCCGCCGGCGGCTTCACCCTTCCGGTGGCGCTCGGCTGGCGCGTAGTGAAGGGGGAGGTCGTCGGGCGGGTGAAGGGAGCGGTGATCGCCGGGAACGTCTTCGAGCTCCTGGGGCGCCTGCGCGGCATCGGGCGCGACGTGGAATGGCGGGGGAGTCAGTGCCTCCCGGCGATGGTGGCGGAAGGGGTGGCGGTGGTGGCGGGCGGGTAGGAAGGTAGGAAGCTAGGAAGGGAAGAAGGTAGGAAGCCGGCTCCGGGTGGAGTCAACTTCCTACCTTCCTCCCTTCGTCCCTTCCTACCTCTTGATCAGATGCACATCCCCACTCCCCGCCTCCACGCCGATCCGTCCCTTGGCGTCGCCGAAACTGCCGCGCAGCACATCGCGCTCGATGTGCGTCGTCGTGATATCGAACGCGCTCTCGATGTCGCCGCTCGAGCTCTCGAGATCCACCGTGCCCCCAGAGTTGGCGGGGAGCGCGAGGGTCACGTCGCCCGAACCGGTGTCGATGTCCACGTCACCCGGGTCGGTGGCCCAGCTGAGCGTCACGTCCCCCGAGCCGACATCGATCTTGGCGTCCTGTGCGATGAGGCCATCGAGCTCGACGTTGCCGGAGCCGGTGTCGACCGTGAGGACGTCCGCGGCCATCCCGGTGCCGCGCACGTCGCCCGACCCGGTGTCGAGGTCGAGCGTGGTCCCCCTCACGTCGGAGAGGGTGAGGTCGCCCGACCCGACGTCGATGGTCAGCGGCCCTTCCATCCCGTTCACCTGCACGTCGCCCGAGCCGGCGTCGACCGCGAGGTTCCCCTTCATCCCGCTGGCGGTGACGTCGGCACCGTGGGTGTCGAGCAGGATCTTGCCGTTCACGTTGCGGGCGGTGATCCGTCCCGCGGCGAGAAAGATGCTGAGCTCCTGCCCCGCGGGGACCTGGACGTCGAGGTCGGCCGACGCCTCCGTGCCGCTCCCGGAGCTGCTCACCCGGACTCGGCGGCCGTTGTCGTCCCGACCGCGGACATGATCGTCGCCGCCGAAGGTCCCGTTGTCCTGCACCCGGAGCTCCGTGCGCCACCGGCCACCCGTCTCGGTCCGGTCGGTGTACACGATCTCGTCCCCCGGATAGATCACGCGCAGGGTCTCGCGACCGCCGATGGGGCCGTGGGCCAGGGTGAGTTTGGCACCGTCGGGACCGCGACGGGTCACGGCGACCTCGACCGATCGACCGCTGCCGGCGCCCAGCGAGATGGTGCCCGCGATGTTCCAGATCCCCACCCGGGACCCGGTGAGGGTCACCCGCTCGGGGGTCTGGGCGGCGAGGCTGGATGCAACGGATAGCAGGGTGATCAGGGACAATGCCATGCGGCGGATGCGCTTACGGGACACCGTCGGCTCCAAGGACTAGGGATGCTCCGTAGGACGGGGGGAGGGGGGGAATGGTTGCATCCCCTCCCTCCCCCCGAATGAAGGCCCCCTTTCGGCGCTATCCCCTTACCGCATCCTCCAGCTTCATCCCCAGCGCCAGACGCTCGTACAGCGTGTGCAGGTTGTCCGGGGCGCCGACCACAAAGCGGCAGCGCCGGTCCCCGCGCGAACGGCATTCGAGCTCCATTGCGCCGAGGGAGTGTCCGCCGAGGGCACCGAGGAAGGCGGGCAGGAGCCCGGTCGAGAGCAGGCAGCTCGGCCATTCGGTACTGTTGGGGATCGCCTCGGCCCAGTCGGGGGAGTCGAGCGTGAGGAGCCCGCCGCCGAGGGTGCTGACGGTGAGGGTGCCCCAGCCGGTCTGGCCAAAGAAGCCGGAGAGCGCGTCGTCCAGATGGTCGCGGTCGAGGAGCGCCGCGTCGTCGATGCCGCGTTCCGAATGGAGCCAGGCGTTGAACGCATCGAGGAGGGCCGGTCCCGCCGCGAACCCTGCCTGCTGCATCACCGCGGCCGCATCCTGTCCGCCCGCCTCCAATGCCTGGCGGAGGACGTGCAGCGACGCGGCGGGAATGGTCACGCCCCCGTGGGCGATCGCGATGGTGGAAGGCATGGTCTAAGGTTAGAGAACTGCAGGTAGGAAGGGAAGAGGGTAGGAAGGTAGGAAGGGGGGACAAATGTGGTCAGCTTCCTCCCTTCCTCCCTTCCTCCCTTCCTACCCGCCGGAGGAGTTCAGCCTCGTCGATCACCTCGATCCCGAGCTCCTTCGCCTTCTCCAGCTTGGAGCCGGCATCGTCCCCCGCCACGGCCACGTGGGTCGCCTTGGTGACGCTGCCGGTGAGGCGGCCTCCCGCCTTCTCGATGAGCTGCCCCGCTTCCTTCCGCGAAAGGGTCGGCAGGGTGCCGGTCAGCACGTAATTCTTTCCGGCGAGCGGTCCACCGCTGTCCACGGTGTCGGGCTCGGTGAAGTTCACCTCGACCTTCCGAAGCTTGTCGATCAGCTTCCTGGCCTTCGGGTCGACGAAGTACTTCGCCACCTCTTCCGCGATGACGCGTCCCACGCCCGGCACCGCTTCGATCTCGGCCGCGGTGGCGGCTGCGAGCGCATCGAGGTCGTGGAAGTTCCGCGCCAGGAGCTGGGCCACATTCTTGCCGACGTGCCGGACACCCAGCGCGAAGAGGAGCGTCGAGAACGGGCGCTCCTTCGACGCTGCGATGGCCGCGATCAATTGCTTCGCCGACTGCTCCGCGAACCGGTCGAGCTTCTCGAGGTCCTCGGCCTTCAGCACATACAGGCTGGCGAGATCGGTCACCAGCCCTGCGTCGATGAGCTGGCGGACCCGCTCATAGCCCAGCCCACGGATGTCCATCCCCTCGCGCCCCGCGAAATGGACGATCCCCTCGAGCACTCGCCCGGGGCAGGCGACATTCACGCAGTAGCGCGCGACCTCGTCCTCCAGTCGCACGAGAGGTGTGCCGCAGGCGGGGCACTTGGTCGGTGCGGTCCATGCCTTGCCGCGTCCTTTCCGCTCGCGCGCCTCGGGCGTCGGGCCGAGCACCTGGGGGATCACTTCGCCGGCCCGCATCACCTCGACGTCATCACCTTCGCGGATGTCCTTCTGGGCGATCTGATCTTCGTTGTGGAGCGTGGCCGAGGAGACCGTGACGCCGCCCACCTCCACCGGCGCGAGTTCGGCGAACGGCGTCACCGCGCCCGTCCGCCCGACATTGAGCCCGATGCGGAGGAGCGTCGTGCGCGCCACCTCGGGGGCGAACTTCCGTGCCACGCCCCATCGCGGTTCGCGCTCGCCCACCACGCCGAGGTCCTCCTGCAGGCGCAGGGAGTCGACCTTCAAGACCACGCCGTCGGCGTCGAACTCGAGACCCTTGAGCATCGCCTCGTACTCCGGGATCACCGCCTGCACGGCCGCGAGGTCGGCGTGCGCCCGGCGGTGCGGGGCCACGGGGAGTCCCCACGATTCCAGGAGATCGAGCACTTCCCACTGCCGCCGGGCCGGGAGCTTCCCGTCGATCACCTGGATATGGAAGGTGAAGAGCCGGAGCCGGCGCTTGCGGGTGAGCTCGGGATCGAGCTGCCGCAGCCCGCCGGCGGCCGAATTGCGCGGAGTAGCGAGGAGGGGCTCCCCGTGGAGGGCGCGGGCCTCGTTGATCTTCAGGAAGGCCTTGTGCGAGATGTACACCTCGCCGCGGATCTCCATCTTGGCGGGGTGGTCCTTTCCCTTCAGCACCAACGGGAGTTCCTGGATGGTCCGGAGGTTCTGGGTGACATCCTCCCCCACCTTGCCGTTGCCGCGTGTGGCCCCGCGCACGAACCGCCCCCGCTCGTACAGCAGGTTGATCGCGGCGCCGTCGATCTTGATCTCGGTGGTGTAGCCACCGCGCACCACGTCGGCGTTGATCCTCGCGTTCCGGTCCTCCCACCCCTGCAGCTCCTCGGCGGAGAAGGCGTTGGCCAGGGAGAGCATCGGGGCGTAGTGCTCTACCTTCACCAGGGCCGACGCCGGTGCGGCCCCCACCCGCCGGGTGGGGGAGTCGTCGGTCTGCAGCTCCGGGTATTTGTCCTCAAGCGCCTGCAACTCGCGGAAATACCGGTCGTACTCGGTGTCCGCCAGCTTGGGGGCGTCGAGGACGTAGTATTCGTGATTGGCGCGGTCGAGGAGGGTCCGCAGCTCGGACGCACGCGTCTTGGCCTGGGGCGTAGGCCTTGTCATCGACTGTGCTGGGTGCTGAGTGCTGGGTGCTGGGTGCGCTGCAATGACACGTCTCCCGTTGAAATGATGACGGGCCGGGCTCGGTCTTGTCCTACCTTGGCCACATGCCGCCGATCACCAGGTTCGAAGAGCTCCGAGCGTGGCAGGAGTCCCGCAAGCTCCATCAGGAGATCGTAAAGTTGTGCGCCACTCCGCCGTTCAAGCGTGAATGGCGGCTGGTCGCCCAGATGCTGGCCGCCAGTCGTTCCGTAGGTGCCAACATCGCTGAAGGCTTCGAGCGGTACACCCCGGGAGAGTTCGCGTTGAAGCTCTATATCGCCAAAGGGGAGGCCGGGGAATTGAGGAGCTATATCCGCTTCGCGCTGGACGAGGGACGATTGGATAGCGCGTGCCATGATGCCGTGGTCGCTCGAGCTGAATCGGTCGGTCGCCTCATTGGTGCCCTCCGAGTCGCTGTGGCGAAGCGAAGAGCCAGCAAGTAACCTCAGTCACCCAGCACCCAGCACCCAGCACCCAGCACCCAGCACCTATTGCGCTTCCGCTTCCCGCGTGAGCACCGTCAGCGTCACCCCCACCAGCCGCTCCAGCTCGTCCTGCGAGGTCCGGCTGAGTCCTTCGGACGCCGCGTCGCGCGCGGTGTACTGATCCAGCAGGCGGCGGAGGAAGCCGACCAGCACCGCCCGTTCGCGGTCGTGCTGCGAGCGGACGTTGCCGCCGTCCTTCTCCTGGAACACCTGCTCAAAGCGGTGGGCGTTGGCCAGCGCCTTGGCGGTGAGCCCCGCGACCACTTCGACGAAGCGGACATCCTGCTCGTCGAAGCCGGGGCCTTCCTTGAACGTGCGGAGGAAGATCGCGCCGATCGGCGCGCCCTTCCACCGGATCGGCACCACCGTGATCGACCTGACCTTGCGCGACTTCATCGCCGCGTGCGCGTGCTGCAGGGCGGGGTCGTTGGTCGCGTCGGGGATGATGACGGTCTGGGCGGTGTCGAGCGCGCGGCGGATCTCGGGGTAGCGGTCGAGGTCGACGGCGTAGTTGCGGATGGTGGGATCTTCCATCGACGCCACCAGGCGGGCGTGGCGTCCTCCCTTCTCGGCCAGGAAGATCGAGCAGCGATCAAGGCCAAGGGCCTCGCCGAGGCGGCGCGCGACGGCCTGGACGATGTCGGTGAATTCGAGCGAGCCGCCGATCTCCTGGAGGATCTCGACCACCGCCAGGAGCTGGCGACGCTCATGTTCGAGGGTGTGCACCCGGGCGCGAAGCTGCGCCAGGTCGGTCTCGGTGCTCGGGGGAGTCGCCATCGGAGATCGAGGTGGAGAGGACCGAGCCCCGCCTGTCGGAGCGGGGCCCGGGGCGCTACCTTGCGCGGGTCAGTTCAGGAACGATTCCGGATCGATGCCAGGAGCCGCACGGCCTCGGTCTGGTAGTGCGGATCGGCCGCTTCGGTCACGGGCAGAGTCCCCACCATCTCCAGCTGCGTGCGTGCCTCGGCCCACCGATCCTGGTCGATCAGCATCTCGGCCAGGTCGAGGTGATGATAGATGTAGTCGGGCCGGAGCGAGATCGCCTTCTCCATATACTGGAAGGCGTTGGGCCACGAGGCCTGGTTGAACACCGCGCCCCCCAGGAAGCTCTTCGCGAAGAAGCGCTGGATCCCGGACAGCCGCATGATCTCGGCATTCCACCGGCCGAGCACGTGATAGGCACCGTCGTGCCGCGGGTCGAGCTCCACCGCCTTGAGCCCTTCGTCCCGGATCTCCTTGGCCCGCTTGATCCGTTCCCGCTTCCCCATCGTGAGCGACGCGCGGCCGATCGCCTGTGCCAGCGCGAAGTGCCCATCGGCCCCGGTGGGGTCGGTCGCGACGGCCCGCCGGGCCCACACCTCGGCCTTGGCATAGAGCGCATCGCGCGCTGGGCTCGCGATGGCGTCATCGGTCTCCTTGCCGATGTCCACCAAGTTGTCGGAGCCGCGCCAGTTGGCCTCGTAATTCATCGAGTCCATTGCGAGGGCCGCCTCGAAATGGCTCCGCGCGGCGTGAAGATCGCGCTGGTCCACGGCCTGGACGCCGAGGTGGATGTGGTCCTGGACCGACTGGGCGGCGGCCGGCATGACGGCGCCGATGGCCAGAACGAACGCGAGTGCGGTACGTCGCATGGGAAACTCCCGATCCGGGGATCGATCTTGCGTAAGGGAACGCTCTAATGGTCATACCAAGCCTCATTGAGCGCAAGCGTGATGGGGGGACGCTCACTCCGGTGGAGTGGAGGTCCCTCGTCGAGGCCTATACAGCAGGGACCGTGCCTGACTACCAGATGTCCGCCCTCCTGATGGCGGTGGTCTGGCGGGGACTCGCACCGGAGGAGCTTGCGGCGCTCACCGACGCGATGCTCGAGAGCGGGGATCGGCTCAGGTTCGAAGGGTGGGCCACCCCCCGGGTCGACAAGCACTCGACAGGCGGGGTGGGGGATAAAGTCTCCCTCATCCTCGCCCCCCTCGTGGCCACCTGCGGGGTCGCTGTCCCGATGATGTCGGGGCGAGGCCTCGGCCACACGGGAGGGACCATCGACAAGCTCGAGTCCATCCCCGGGTTCCGGACCGCCCTGTCCCTTCGAGAAGCGGAGGCACTGGTCCGGAAGAACGGGGTGGCGATGCTCGCCCCGAGTCCCGAAGTGACGCCGGCCGACCGGAAGCTTTACGCGCTCCGGGACGTGACGGGCACCGTCCCCGCCATCCCCCTCATCACCGCCTCCATCCTCTCCAAGAAGCTCGCCGAGGGGCTCACCGGCCTCGTGCTCGATGTGAAGACGGGGAGCGGGGCGTTCATTCCGGAGCTCCCACGCTCGCTGGAGCTCGCGAAGACGATGATCGAGACCGCGCACCGGCACGGTGTCCGCACCGTGGCCCTCGTCACCGCGATGGACCGTCCCCTTGGACGCGCCTGCGGCAACGCCCTCGAGATCGAGGAATGCATCAACGCCTTCCAGGGCCACGGCCCGGCCGACCTGATGGAAGTGACCTACGCCCTCGGCGTCGAGATGCTGCTGGTCGCGGGCGTCGAGAAGGACCCCGCCAGGGCGCGCCAGCGACTCGAGAAGGGGATGCAGGACGGCTCGGCGGCGAAGAAGTTCGCCACGATGATCGAAGCGCAGGGAGGTGACCCTCGCATCCTGGAGGATCCGGGACTGTTGCCGCAGGCGGCGATGGTCGAGGTCTGGCGCGCCCCGAAGAAGGGGACGGTGCTGCGGGTTGAGCCGAAGCGGGTGGGCTATGGCGTGATCGAGCTCGGCGGCGGGCGCACAAAGGTCGAGGACGTGGTCGATCCCGGGGTCGGGTTCGTGATCTCGGCCCGTCCTGGCGACAAGGCGGAAGCAGGAGAACCGCTGGCCTCGATATTCGCGAAGGATCAGGCGGGGATCGATGCCGGGATGCAGTGTCTCTCCGAAGCGATCACGATCGGGGCGGGGAAGCCCACTCTCCTCCCGCTCGTGTCGCACCGGGTGACCACGGCGGGTGTGGAGGAATTGGCGTGATCGTCGCCCTGACGGTGGCGGCCCTGGGGGTGATCGTTCTGGTCGCCTGGCGCATCCAGCCGCAGCGCTCCTACACCCCCGATCCCGACGACCCGCTCGACGACGGCAGTGCCCCGCCGGTCGATCACGAGGAACTCGAGCGGGCCGAGCGCGAGGTGCGCGGGATCTCCGCCACCGCGAGCCCCGAAGACGAACGCCCCGAGGAGGACTGGGGCCCCGGTTCCCCTTCTCAACGCCCCCTATGACCATCCCTGAACTTCGCCGGGTCCTCTCCCTCCGCGACGTGGTGCTCTTCTACGTCGTCGCCATCGTGGGTCCCCGCTGGATCGCGAGCGCCGCCGCGGCGGGGCCGAGCTCGCTGGTCATCTGGGCCCTCGCCTGCATCGGGATGTTCATCCCCTCGGCCTTTGCGGTGCTGGAGCTCTCGAGCCGCTATCCGGAGGAAGGGGGGCTCTACCTCTGGACCAAGATGAGCTTCGGTGAGTTCCCGAGCTTCGTGACCGGATGGCTGTACTGGGCGAGCAACCTCGTGTACCTGCCGGGGCTCCTCTACTTCGCGGCGGGGAACAGCCTCTATATGGGAGGCGCGAGCTGGCTCGCCCATAGCTCGGATCCGGTCTACTTCATCGCCTTCTCACTGATCGGGCTGGCGGTGGCGGCGTGGCTCAACGTGATCGGCCTCGACATCGGGAAGCACCTCAACAACATCGGGGCCTGGGCCACCTGGGTCCCGGTGGCGCTTCTGGTCGTGATGGGGGGTGTGGCGTGGTGGCAGTTCGGCGCCGCCAGCTCGTTCGACCCCAAGTCGATGATGCCGAGCTGGCACCTGAAGGACATCGCCTTCTGGAGCACCCTCGCTTTCGCCTTCGGGGGGCTGGAGACCGCCTCGCTCATGGGGGGCGAGATCAAGGAGCCGCGCTCCACGATCCCGCGTGCCGTTCTCATTTCGGGCGTGATCATCACCGCCATCTACGTCCTCGGCACTCTGGCGACCCTGGTCGCACTCCCGGCGGAGGAAGCGACCGGCCTCCAGGGGATCATGCAGGCGATCGACCGGACGGCGGCCCGGATCGGGCTCGGTGGGGTGACGCCGGCCGCAGCGTTCATGATCTCTCTCGGGAGCCTGGGCGGGGTGGGGGCGTGGCTCGCCGCCTGCGGGCGGCTTCCGTTCGTCGCCGGTATCGACAAGGCCCTTCCGGCTGCCTTCGGGCGGTTGCATCCGAAGTGGGGGACGCCGGCCTTCGCCCTCATCACCCAGACGGTCATCGCCGCCCTCTTCGTGGTGATGGGGCAGGCAGGCACCACCGTACGAGGGGCGTACGGGATCCTCGTCAACATGGCGATCATCACCTTCTTCATCCCCTACGCGATGATGTACCTCTCCTACATCCGGGTGCAGTGGCTCCCCGCCGGCCCCGAGGTGCGTCGCACACCAGGAGGACGGCCGGTGGCCGTGGTGCTCGGCGCCATGGGGTTCACCACGGTCGTCATCAGCATCGTGCTCGCCTGCCTCCCGCCCGCCGAGGACCCCGCGCCGCTCCTCGCCGTGGTAAAGATCGTGGGCTCGAGCCTGGTGATGATCGCGGCCGGGGTCGCCCTGTACTTCGTCGGCCGCCGCCGCGCAGGCGGCACCGGCTGACTTCGCGGGATGAGCGGCCCCCTCCGCGAGCGCGTCCGCGGCGGTGCAACCGAAAGCCCCCTGCGATATGCAGGGGGCTTCGACTTGCTCAGCATCCGCGACCGACCACCGACGACCGACTACACGTCGAGGTTGGAGACATACTTCGCGTTCTGCTCGATGAAGAGCCGGCGCGGCTCGACCTCGTCCCCCATCAGTTCCTCGAACAGGCGCGACGCGTGCGCCGCGTCCTCGAGGGTGACGCGCATCAGGGTGCGCCGGGCCGGGTCCATCGTGGTCTCCCGCAGCTGGTCGGGGTTCATCTCGCCGAGCCCCTTGTAGCGCTGGATCATCACGTTGGTCTTCCCGTCATTGTTCAGCCGCTTCACGTACTCGTCCCGCTCCGCCTCGGCGTAGGCGTAGAACTGTTCCTTCCCCTTGGCCACGCGGTAGAGGGGCGGCTGGGCGATGTAGACGTACCCCGCGTCGATCAGCTCCGGCATCTGCCGGAAGAAGAAGGTCAGCAGCAGCGTCCGGATGTGCGCCCCGTCGACGTCGGCGTCGGTCATCAGGATGACCTTGTGGTACCGGCAGTCGTCGAGCTTGAAGTCGTCCTTCACGCCGGCGCCGATGGCGGTGATCATCGACCGGATCTCCTCGTTGGCGAGGATCTTGTCGATGCGGGCCTTCTCGACATTCAGGATCTTGCCGCGGAGCGGCAGGATGGCCTGGAACGAACGGTCGCGTCCCTGCTTGGCCGAGCCGCCGGCGGAGTCGCCCTCGACCAGGAAGAGCTCGCAGGTGGCCGGATCGTCGATGGAGCAGTCGGCCAGCTTGCCCGGGAGCACCGCGTTGTCGAGCCCGGTCTTCTTGCGGACCAGGTCACGCGCCTTGCGCGCCGCCTCGCGGGCGAGGGCCGCGCTGGCGGCCTTCTCGATGATCCCCTTCGCCACGCCCGGGTGTTCACCCAGGAACTCACCCAAGTGCTGGTTGATGACCTGCTTGACGATCCCTTCGACCTCGCTGTTGCCGAGCTTGGTCTTGGTCTGCCCCTCGAACTGCGGCTCCCGCACTTTCACGTGCATGACGCAGGTGAGCCCCTCGCGGATGTCCTCGCCCGAGAGGGTGAAGTTGGCCTTCTTCAGCTGCGGGCTGTCCTTCGCGAACTCGTTGATCGTGCGCGTCAGGGCCGAGCGGAAGCCGGTGAGGTGGGTCCCGCCTTCGTGGGTGTTGATGTTGTTCACGAAGGTGAAGACGTTCTCGTTGTAGCCGTCCTCGTACTGGATGGCGCAGTCGACCTCGACATCGTCCTTCGTGGCCGTGAAGTGGATCGGCTTGGGGTGGAGCACCTTCTTGTTGCGGTTGAGCCACTGCACGAACTCGACCAGACCCCCCTTGGCGAAGAACGTCTCCTCGCGGACCGGGTCGGTCCGCTCGTCCTTCAGCGTGATCGTGATCCCCTTGTTCAGGAACGAAAGCTGGCGGAGCCGGTCGGCCAGCGTGTCCCAGCGGAAGTCGAGGACCTGGAAGATCTCGGGGTCGGGCTTGAACCGGACCAGGGTGCCGGTCTCCTTCGCCTTGCCGACGATGCTCAGCTTCTTGGTGGTCGCGCCACGCACGAAGCCCATGTGATAGACGTTGCCGTCGCGCATCACCTTGACCTCGACGCGCTCCGACAGGGCGTTGACCACCGAGACGCCGACGCCGTGCAGGCCGCCCGATACCTTGTAGCTCTCCTTGTCGAACTTGCCGCCGGCGTGCAGCACCGTGAGGGCCAGCTCGACCGCCGGCATCTTCTCGGTGGGATGCATGTCCACCGGGATGCCGCGGCCGTTATCGAGCACGCTGCAGGAGCCGTCCGCGTGGAGCGTGACGGCGACCATGCTCGCGTACCCGGCCAGCGCCTCATCGATCGAGTTGTCCACCACCTCGTAGACCAGGTGGTGCAGGCCGTTCTCCCCGGTGGACCCGATGTACATCCCGGGCCGCTTCCGCACTGCATCGAGTCCCTTGAGGACCGTGATCGATCCTGCGTCGTAAGCCTTCTTGTCGTCGCTCTTGGCCATCGTGCCCGTCGGTCAGAGTGTCCCGTCGGGGCCCAGAGCCCCGACGACCCAGCGGATCCCGGTGATCGGCCGTCCGGGCCGTCCGGTGTTCAAGCGCCCGATGATCTTGGGCGTCATCATCTGCAGTTCCGTCGCCCACGGCGCCGTGGCCACCTTCACCCGCAGCACGCCGTCCGGCGTCACGCTCTCCGGCACCGCCACCTTCGCGATCTGCGGCCCCACCAGCTCCGCCCACTCCCCCAGCACCACCGCCTGATCCATCCGCTTCACCAGCCCCTTCCGCTTGATCCAGGCCTGGAGCGCCTCGGCGAGGGGGGTGGGCTTGGCGGATGTCTTGCTGCGATCTCTCATGGAGCGCCTAGCGCCTAGCGCCTAGCGAGAGAAATGGTGATCCAGGTCCACCGCACGGAGCTTCGACATGCCCTCGCCAGGCGCTCCGCCCTAGGCGCTCCTGACGACCCCATCCTCGACCATCCACACCGGGAGTCGCAGTTCCCCCGGCAACTCCTCCTGCCGCGGACTGCTGACCAGCGCCTGCCTGACCCCACCGCCGGTCAGCCGGTCGGCCAGTCTCGCCTGTCTCTCCCGGTCGAGCTCGGCGAAGACATCGTCCAGGATCAGCGCCGGCTCTTCCGATCGGGCCGCCCGGAGGGTGGCGAGCTCCAGGAGCTTGAGTGCGATCGCCGCGCTCCGCTGCTGTCCGGTCGATCCGTAGCGTCCCAGCGACTTCCCGCCCAGCGTCAGTCGGAGGTCATCCCGGTGCGGCCCCACCGAGGTGATACCGCGCTGGCGGTCGCGATCGCGCACCGCGCGGAACTGCTCGGGCCAGGCCGCCGGGTCGGCGAGCGTCACGTCGCCCACGTAGGCGAGGTCGGCGGGGAGGGCCTCGCCGAGCAAGGCGAATTCCCTGGCGAAGTCGGCCCGGGCCGTCGCGGCCCATTCGAGTCGGGCCGCCATCACCGGCGCCCCGGCCGCCGCGATCGCCGGCTCGAAGGCCTGCGCCGCCGCAGGTTCGTTACGCCGGAGGGCGGCATTCCTTCGCGACACTCCCTGACGATAGCGTGCCAGCGCGCGCAGGTAGTCCGGTGAAGCGAGCGCGAGCATCCGGTCGAGATAGTGCCGCCGCTCCGCCGGGGGCCCGCCCGCGAGGCCGGTGTCCGAAGGGAGGAAGGCCACCGCCAACCACCGTCCTGCCGCGGCCGCGAGGGTCTTCACCTGCTCGCCGTCGATCACCAGCTTCTTTTCGCGCCCCGCCGCGGTCCAGGTCGCCGCCGCCGTGCCCGGCGCGGCACCATCCCCGAAGGTCACCTCGGCGTGGAATCCCTCACCGCCGAACCGGGCCACTTCGCTGTCCGCCGCCCCTCGGAAGGAGCGGAAGAGGACCGGATAGTAGATCGCTTCGAGGACATTGGTCTTGCCGGCGCCGTTGGGGCCGAGGAGGGCCACACCAGCCGAGGGGACCTCGAGATCGAGTGGCGCCAGGTTGCGGAAACCGCGCGCCACCACGCGACGAAGCCGCACTACTGGACGATCAGGTGTCGCTGAAAGACCACCCCGGTGTCGTACAGGAAATCGACCGCCACGACGCTGACGATCAGAGTGTCGACCGAGAGCGAGCCAGGAAGCAGCACCGTGTACCCGGCGCTCGCCGTCTCGGCCGCCTCCCCCGCGTAGGGCTGGAGCGGATTGATCTCGTTGGTGTTGAATGTCACCCAGACCGAGTCCACACCATCCTCATCGACGGCCCGCACCCACAGCTCGAAGGTCGTCCCCAATTGGACCGTATCGAGTTCAGTCGGGGAGACGACCACGCTGAGCGGACCGATCCCGTCCCCGAACCCGCCAAACTCCGGGCGGGCCCGATCCTCGCACCCCAGAACCCCCAAAAGGAGGGCCGCGGTGACCGCCGAACGCAAAAAAAACACCGCACTCCCCATTCATTTAATGTAGCCGCGCCGGACCCTGAAATGCAGGTCCGGCGCGGCTCGAAAAGTGGTCGATTTCAACGTCCCTGAAAGGCCGGTGGACGCTTCGCCAGAAAGGCGGCCATCCCCTCCTTCTGATCCTCCGAACCCGAAAGAAGACCGAAGTGAGTGGCCTCCATCCGGAGCGCTTCTTCGAGCCCTACTTCCATGCCGGTATCGACCAGTTCGAGGCAGGAGCGGACCGCCAGGGGCCCCATGGCGAGGATGCTGCGGAGCAGCGCCTCGCTCTCGGCCATCAGCTTCTCCGGCTCGACCACGCGGTTCACCAGGCCGATGCGGAGCGCCTCATCGGCGTCCACCATCCGGCCGCTGATGAGGATGTCGATCGCGCGCCCCTTGCCCACCAGCCGCGGGAGCCGGACGGTGCCGCCGTAGCCGGGACAGATGCCGAGCTTCACCTCGGGCTGGCCGAACTTCGCGGCCGTGCTCGCGACCCGGAGATGACAGGCCATCGCGAGCTCACACCCGCCGCCGAGGGCGAAGCCGTTCACCGCTGCGATCACCGGCTTGCCGCAGGTCTCGATCCGGCGGAACACGTCCTGCCCCCGCCGGGCGAACTCGAGCCCCTGTTGGGGCCTCAGGTTCGCCATTTCAGCGATGTCGGCTCCGGCCACGAACGCCTTTGTTCCTGCACCGGTGAGAATGGCCCCTCGAATCGCGCTATCCGTTGCGATATGGTGCGCAGCGTGACCCAAATCAACAATTAGGGCCGCGTTCAACGCATTGAGCTTCTCCGCACGGTCGATCGTGAGATACGCGATCCCGTCCCGGACGTCGAGCGTGAGGTGGGTGAGGTGCATGGTATTCTCGGTGAAGGGTGCCGGGCGCCGGACTCCCAAAAGTATCTAGATTCCGTCATGACCGCCCCTCGCCCCGCCTGGGCCACTCCGGCGATGCTCCTCGTGGTCGCCATCTGGGCCTGCAATTTCATCGCGATGCGCTTCGCCCTGCGTGAGCTGCCCCTCCTCGCGGTCGGTGCACTCAGGTATTCGGCGGCGGCGGTGATCCTGCTGGTCATCCTACGGCTCTCCGAGGGAAGTCTCGGCGCACCCCGCGCAGTGTGGGGACGTTTGGTGTTGATCGGGCTCATCGGCAACACGATCTACCAGACCCTCTTCATGGTGGCCCTGGAACGGACCACGGTCGGCAACACTGCCATCCTCCTCTCCACCTCCCCCCTGCAGACCGCTGTCCTGGGCGCGCTCTTCGGCATCGAGAAGCCGAGCGGGCGCTTGATCGGCGCACTCGTGCTGGCGCTTGCGGGGGCAGCGCTCGTCTTGAGCGACCGCGGGCTCTCCCTGGACGCCGCGACCCTCTGGGGTGACCTGGCCGCGCTCGGGGCCGGGACCTGCTGGGCCATCTCGACCATCGGCGTGCGGGCGCTTCCATCAGGGCTCTCTCCCCTCCGGGTCACAGCACTCACCACGCTGACCGGTGTACCGGGGCTGGTCTTCATGGCCTGGCCCGACCTGATGGCCCAGTCATGGGGCGTGGTGACGCCAGTCGCCTGGAGCGCGCTCACCTACAGTGTCGTGCTCTCCATCGGGGTCGCCTACCTGCTCTGGAACGCGAGTGTGGCGGCGGTCGGGCCGAACCGTACCTCGATCTTCAACTGCCTGATCCCGCTCGCGGCGATGCTGATCGCGTGGCCGTTGCTCGGCGAGGTCCCCGGCCCCGCGCAGTGGGCCGGCGGAACCCTTATCATCGCCGGGGTCATCCTCGGCCGTTGGTCGCCGGTGCAACTCCTCAGCCGTCAGCCGGCATGAAGGCGATCCTTGCCCTCGACCAGGGGACCACCGGCAGCCGAGCGCTCGTCGTGGCCGAGGATGGCCGCGTGCTCGGGCGTGGGTACCAGGAGATCCCGCAATACTTCCCGCAGCCCGGCTGGGTGGAGCACGAGCCCGAGGATCTCTTCAACTCACTCGTGGAGTCAGGGCGTGCGGCGCTTGGAGCCTCAGGCGTCGCGCCTGAGAACGTCGTCGGCATCGGCATCAGCAACCAGCGCGAGACCACCGTGCTCTGGGAGCGCGCCACCCTCAAGCCGGTCGCGCGGGCCATCGTCTGGCAGGATCGGCGGACGGCCGAACGGTGTCGCCGGCTGCGTGATGAGGGACGGGCCGCATGGCTCACCGCGCGGACCGGCCTCGTCCCCGATCCCTACTTCAGCGCCACCAAACTCGAGTGGCTGCTGCGCGACCCGACCCTGCGCCGCCGCGCCGAGTCGGGAGAACTGGCTGCCGGCACGGTCGACAGCTGGATCGTCGCTCGGCTGACCGGCGGGGCGGTGCACGTCACCGACCACACCAACGCGTCGCGGACGCTGCTCTATCACCTCGACCGGCGGGAGTGGGACGACGAGCTCCTGGAGCTCTTCGGCATCCCCCGCGGGGTCCTGCCGAGCATCGTCCCGTCGAGCGGGGTCGTGGGGGAAAGCCTCCCGGAATGGTTCGGGCGTGCGCTTCCGATCGCGGGGCTCGCCGGCGACCAGCAGGCCGCCCTCTTCGGGCAGGGATGCACCGCGCCGGGGGCCGCGAAGAACACTTACGGTACCGGTGCCTTCCTGCTCGCGTTCACCGGCACGCGGGCACACTCCGCCAATGGTCTCCTGGCCACCGCTGCCATCGGGGCCGATGGGCGTCCCGCCTACGCGCTCGAGGGGTCGGTCTTCATCGCCGGAGCGGCGGTCCAGTGGCTCCGCGACGGACTCGGACTCATCACCACGGCCGGAGAGACCGAGGTGCTGGCACGGAGCGTTCCCGACACCGGTGGCGTCACCTTCGTCCCCGCCTTCGCGGGGCTCGGCGCCCCACATTGGAATGCGGAAGCGCGCGGGATGATCGTCGGGCTCACCCGGGGCAGCACCAAGGCACACCTGGTGCGCGCCGCCCTCGAAGCGATGGCGCACTCGAGCGCCGACCTCATCGGCGGGATGACCGCGGACGCCGGCCGTACCCTCGACCTCCTCCGGGTCGATGGCGGCGCCGCGGCGAACGACTGGCTGATGCAGTTCCAGGCCGACGTCCTCGGCACCCCGGTCGAACGGCCCGACGTGGTCGAGACGACGTCCCTCGGCGCGGCCGGACTCGCCGGCTTGGCCCTCGGCGTCTGGCATTCGGCCGGTGAGTTCCAGCAGGGGCGGCGCTACACCCGCTTCACGCCGACCTGGAATGCGACCGAACGGACGCGCCAGCGTGCCGCCTGGGAACGCGCGGTGCGAGCGACGCTGGGATGGGCGCAGGATCGGGCCTAGCCGGTCGTGATCTGTGCCTGCGAGCTTTGAAGCTGGGATCGAGGGCCGCGCCTCCGGCGCGGCCTTTTCACGTAGATCTATGCGCCGAAGGCCGCGCCAGGGGCGCGGCCCTCGATCATCTCTCCGTGCT
>JANLXK010000341.1:0-2452 GCA_031365045.1 Gemmatimonadota bacterium
AGTGCCGCCCGACTGTTCAACTCCGTAGATGGCGGCAATGTTGGGATGATTGAGTGCGGCGAGCGTGTGGGCCTCGCGCGTGAACCGCGCAAGGCGGTCGGCATCGCCAGCAAACATCTCCGGCAGCACCTTGATCGCGACGTCGCGATTGAGCTTGGTGTCCCTGGCCCGATAGACCTCGCCCATCCCCCCGGAGCCCAGGGGGGCGACGATCTCGTAGGGGCCGAGGCGATCTCCGGGGGACAGAGCCAAGCGGGGAATCCTCATCTCATGATGCGCGCCGGGATTCTAAGGGATAAGGCGGCTCAGCGCGTCAGGCGTTCAGAAACCTGCGGAGGGCGACGCGGATCACCGGATGAAACCGGGCAGTCCGTTGTCCACCTGGGTGTCCGTGCGCCGGCAAAACCGGCGAGGTAGCAGCGAATGGAAGTTTCGTACGGTGAAGGCGTAGCGAGCCACACCGGCCCCGAGTCATGCGCCGTTGTCCGTGAGGGCAGGGGTGAAGCGTTGACAGGGGAAGGTGCGGGCCGGGTATCGAGCCGCGAAAACTGTGGACAACTCCGGGGTGCCGACGCCGTGGACACGGGCGGAAGGCTACACCGATCGCGTCGCTATCGCGAGACGCGATTGGACCCTGCGCGGTCTGAGACCCCGAGCACGCACGGAAGCACCTCGCACGGGAGCCGGGAGATCCCACGTCCGCCTGCGGGTGAGGGAGCCACAGGCCGCACCGGGAAGTCCAAGGACGCAATCCGGTGATGGACGGACGTGGGAAGTCGGACGGTTCCGTAGTACCGGAGAAGCCGCCGAACAACGTCGGGAAACCGGCGGCGGAGGCGGTGGAGGGAAGGGGACCGGCCAAGGGGAACTCGCCCGAGCGCAACGCGCCCCGGACACAGCGCCGGGAAGGTGCGCCCAGCGCGCTCGAGCGGGTACGTCAGGCCGCCGAGAAGGATCGGCGGCAGCGGTTCACCGCGCTCCTGCACCACGTCTACGACCGGGAGCGTCTCCGCACCGCGTACCTCGCCTTGAAGCGGGATGCGGCGGCAGGCGTCGATGGTGAGACATGGCGGCACTACGGGGAGGGGCTGGAGGCCAACCTCCAGGATCTCTCCGAGCGACTGAAGCGGGGAGCGTACCGGGCGAAGCCGGTTCGGAGAGCGTACATCCCGAAGGCGGACGGGCGGCAGAGGCCGCTCGGTGTTCCTGCGCTGGAGGACAAGATCGTCCAGCGCTCCGTCGTCGAGGTGTTGAACGCGATCTACGAAGCGGACTTCCTCCGGTTCTCGTACGGGTTTCGGCCGGGGCGCAGCCCGCACCAAGCGTTGGATGCGCTGACGGTCGGGATCATGACGAAGAAGGTGAACTGGGTGCTCGACGCGGACATTCGTGGGTTCTTCGATACCCTCGACCACGGATGGCTGGTCAAGTTCATCGAGCACCGTGTCGCGGACCGGCGCGTCGTGCGTCTGATCCAGAAGTGGCTCAGCGCGGGCGTGCTGGAGGATGGGAAGCGGACGCGAAGCGAGGTAGGCACGGTTCAGGGCGGGAGCGTCAGTCCGCTGCTGGCCAACGTGTATCTTCATTACGTGTTCGACCTGTGGGTCCAGCGGCGGAGGAAGAAGCGGGCGACCGGCGACGTGATCGTCGTCCGCTTCGCGGATGACTTTGCCGTGGGATTCGAGCATCGGGCGGACGCCGAGCGCTTCCTGACCGAGCTACGCGAGCGTTTCGCGGAGTTCGGCTTGGAGTTGCACCCCGACAAGACGCGGCTGATCGAGTTCGGCCGGTTCGCCGACTCGAACCGGCATCAGCGTGGCGGGGGCAAACCGGAGACCTTCAACTTCCTGGGCTTCACGCACAGTTGCGCGAAGACGCGGGCGGGGAAGTTCACGGTGCTGCGGCAGACGATGCGCAAGAGGCTGCGGGCGAAGCTGGAGGCGGTGAAGACCGAACTCCGGCGGCGCCTGCACGATCCCATTCCGGAACAGGGCGCCTACTTGCGCTCGGTCGTGGCGGGTCACGTCCGGTACTACGGCGTGCCGTTGAACGGCCCGGCCTTGAAGGCGTTCCGTGGCGCCATCGGCGGGCTCTGGTGTCGCACCCTACGGCGGCGCAGTCAGCGCTACCGGCTCACGTGGACCCGGATGCGACGCCTGATCTCGCGCTGGCTGCCGACCCCGCGCATCTGCCACCCGTACCCGCTCGTGCGCTTCGGCGTCGTGACCCAAGGTGGGAGCCGGATGCGGTAGTGCCGCTCGTCCGGATCTGTGCGGGGGGCGCCGGGCGACCGGCGTCCCTACCGCGACATAACCCTGATATGGAACGACCTGTCAACTTCGAGCTATTTCCCCGAGGCTCCTCCTTCTAGTTCTGTCCGGGGTGAACCAGGCGTCGGTCGAGGTGGCGTTTTCGACGGTTGATCACTCTGATATTCGCGGATCGACCTCGT
>JANLXK010000378.1:0-5110 GCA_031365045.1 Gemmatimonadota bacterium
GGTGAACTGGCGCGTCGCATCCGCGAGAAGGACCAGGAAGCCCTCGACACCCTGGTGCGGTCGAACCTCCGCTTCGTTGTCTCGGTCGCGAAGAAGTACCAGAACCAGGGCGTATCCCTCAGCGACCTGATCAACGAGGGCAACCTCGGCCTCATTCGCGCCGCCCACAAGTTCGACGAGACCAAGGGGATCAAGTTCATCTCCTACGCCGTCTGGTGGATCCGGCAGGCGATCCTCCAGGCCCTCGCCGAACAGAGCCGCATCGTGCGCGTGCCGCTGAACCGCGCGGGGACGCTGCACCGGATCGGGAAGCGCTCTGCTTCGCTCCTCCAGGAGTTGGGTCGCGAGCCCACTCCGGCCGAGATCGCGGAGGGGATGGACCTCACGATGGATGAGGTCACCAAGACCCTTTCCATCAGCCAGGGGCACCTCTCGCTCGATGCGCCGGTGACGCCGGGGGAGGACAACCGGCTCCTCGATTATCTCCCCGACACGACCAACCCCGGCCCCGACCACGAGACCTTCGAGCACGCCCTCAGCGAGTCGATCGAAGAGGTGCTGGGCCAGCTCAAGGACCGCGAGCGGAAGATCCTGCGGCTCTATTTCGGGCTGGACGATCCGGAGCCCAAGACGCTCGAAGAGATCGGCGCACTCCTCGGCATCACCCGCGAGCGGGTCCGGCAGATCAAGGAGAAGGCCCTGACCCGCCTCCGCCACGCGAGCCGCGCCAAGGCGCTGGAATCGTTCCTGGCGTAGAGGCCGGCCGCTCCACCCGACAGGCAACACGCAACACGCAACACGCAACACTCAACACGCAACACTCAACACTCCCTCCATGGCAACCAACCCCTCATTCGATGTCTCCACCGGCGCCGACCTTCAGGAGGTCGACAATGCCGTCAATCAGGCGCAGAAGGAGATCGCCCAGCGCTACGACTTCAAGGGGACCAACGTCACCATCGAGTTCGACCGGACCAAAGCGGAGCTCAAGCTCGCTGCCGATGACGAGTTCCGGATGAAGCAGGTGGTGGACGTGATCAGCGGGAAGTTCGCCAAGCGGGGTGTGCCCCTCCAGAACGTCGATTGGGGGGAGGACGAAGGGGCCTCGGGGATGGCGGTCCGGCGCACGGTGGTCCTCAAGCAGGCGCTCGACAGCGAGACGTCGAAGAAGATCACCAAGGCGATCAAGGATCAGGGGTTCAAGAAGGTGCAGGCCTCCATCCAGGGGGACGAGGTCCGCATCTCCAGCCCCTCCAAAGATGAACTGCAGGCCGTGATGGCCTTCCTCCGCACCGCCGACGTGGGCGTGGCGCTCAAGTTCGGCAACTTCCGGAGTTGAGCCGAGTGCGCCGCGCCCTCCCGCTCGCCCTGGTCCTCGCGGTGGGGTGCGGGCAGCGGGAGCCTCCCGACGTCCCGCTTCCCCAGCCCCAGCCTCCGGCAGCGACCCCTCGTCCCTCCGCTCGTCCAGCCGGCCCGACCACGCCGGTGCAGGGTCCCATCGGGGCGCCGTTCACAGCGGGGCCGGAGATCCGGATCGGGCTGCTGGTCGATGTGCCTCGCGCGACGCTCGGAGGGGGTGGGGCACTCGTGGTCCGCTCCGCGGAGGGCGGGGGCGGGGTGATCATCCCGGCCGGCCGCACCGCGGTCCTCTCGCCCGCGGGGGGACGGATCCAGATCGGGACCGACGAACCTCCCCGTCAACTGACCCCACCGCTCAGCGTCGGCCCGGCGGAGGTCGGAGGCTTCGTGCGGGTGGCGGGGCGGGATCATCGGGGCACCCTCGAGGTCCGCCGGGAGGGCGATGCGCTGACCGTCATCGCCCGCCTCAGCTTCGAGACCTACCTCGGCGGCGTCGTCGCCGCCGAGCTCGGCGTGCAGGACGCGGACGTGCTCGAGGCGCTCAAGGCCCAGGCGGTCATCGCGCGGACCTATGCCGTGCGTAACCTCGGGCGGAACCGACGCCAGGGGTTCGACCTCCTCGCCACCGTGAGCGACCAGCGCTACGACGGCGTGAACGGAGAGACCCCGGCGGCCTGGCGCGCCCTGAGCGATACGAAGGGGCGGGTCGTGACCTGGCAGGGGGCACCGATCGATGCCTTCTTCCATTCCACCTGTGGTGGCCGGACCGCCTCCGGCGGCGAGGTCTTCACCTACGCGGACCGTCCGTACCTCCGTTCGATGAGCGACCTTGATCCCTCGGGGCTGGCGTGGTGCCGAGCGTCCCCCCGGTTCCATTGGGAGCAGACGTGGGACGCCCAGGCGCTCACCACCGCGCTCCGGCGCGGGGGGCTCCGGCTAGCGGCCGATGACGCGTCGGGGGTGCGATCGATCGAGGCCACCGACCGGAGCGGGTCGGGGCGGGTGACCAGGCTGCGTGTGCGCCTCCGGGGTCGCGATGTCGTCATCGACGGCAGCAACGCCGTGCGGCGGGCTCTCCCGCCCCCCGACCTTGACCTCCTTCGGAGCGCCACCTTCACCCTCACCACCCGGAACGACGGCGAACGGATCGGCCAGCTCACCCTCGAGGGACAGGGCTCCGGCCACGGGGTCGGGCTCTGCCAGTGGGGGGCCATCGGGCGGGCGCGGGCCGGCAGGGCCTTTACGGAGATCCTCGCCGCTTATTATCCGGGCACCCAGCTCGACCACCGTTGGTGACACCTCCCTCCCTGGAGTTGCTGCGATGAGTTCTCCTCTCCGGCTCGGCATCGTGGGTGCCGGTGCGGTCGCCCAGGTGGCCCACCTCCCGGTCCTCAAGCGGATGAAGGGGGTCGTGGTGGCCGCGCTGGCCGACGGAGACCTCGGCAAGGCCACCGCGCTGGCCGCGCGATTCGGCGTGCGTGGCGCCTTCGAGGATATCGAGGAGATGCTCGAGCAGACCCAGCTCGACGCCCTCCTGGTCTGCACCCCGAACCACCTGCACGAGAGTCACGTCCTCGAGGGGCTCTCCGCCGGGCTCCACATTTTGGTCGAGAAGCCGCTGGCGACCTCGATGGCGGGGGCCCAGCGCCTCCAGAAGGCCGCGCTGAAGGCCGACCGTCTCCTGATGGTGGGGATGAGCCATCGGTACCGCAGCGACGTCCAGACGGTCCGTGGCTTCGTCGACAGCGGTGCGCTCGGCGCGGTGGAGAGCGTCCAGGCGGTCTGGCACACCTTCCGGCCCACCCGGGCGGTGCTGGGCTGGCGCCAGCGCCGCGCCGAGGCGGGGGGCGGCGCGATGCTCGACCTCGGGATGACCGCGCTCGACCTCGGGCTCTGGCTGGTGGGGAACCCCACGCCGGTCCGTGTCACCGCGACCCTCGACCGGGCGGTGAGTGACCGGGCGGTCGAACAGGCGGGGAGCGCCTTCGTGGTCTGCGACACCGGGGTGTCGATCTCAGTGGACGTCACGTGGCGGCACGTGGGGCCGGGAGAGCGCTTCGACGTCGGCCTGCGGGGCACAAAGGGGACGGCGGGGGTCAGTCCGCTCCGGGTCTGGAAGGAGCTCAACGGGATCTCGACCGACATCGCCCCCACCAGCGCCGGCGCGAGCGAGAATCAGTTCACCGCGGCCGTCCGGGCCGAGTGGGCCCATTTCCTGGCCGCGGTGGAGGGGAAGGCAAAGGCGCCGTCGTTGGATGTCCAGGTGCGGCTCCACAAGCTGATGGACGCCATCTATCGGTCGGCCGGCGAGGGCAGGGAGATCATATTGTGATCTTCTGGCGTCGCGGGGTGCTGGCGGTCGCGCTCTCGCTCGGGAGCACGCGCGCCGTGGCCCAGGACAGCGCGACCGCTGTGCCGCCGGTCCCCGGGTCCGAATACGAGATCTCGGTGCTGACCGCGGGGGCAGGAGCGGAGGTCTGGGAGATGTGGGGGCACAACATGATCCGGGTGCACGACCTCGTGACCGGCGCGGACGTGGCCTACAACTGGGGGATGTTCTCCTTCGCGCAGGAAGGGTTCGTCCTCCATTTCCTGATGGGGCGGATGCACTACTGGATGGCCCCCGCGGGGACCGCCGAGACGGTGCGGCTCTACCGGTGGCGCGATCGGACACTCGTGCAGCAACACCTGACCCTGACGCCGGCCCAGCGCCTGGCGCTCGTGCAGTTGCTCGCATGGAATGCGCGGGACGAGAACAAGTACTACCGCTACGACTATTACCTCGACAACTGTTCCACCCGCCTTCGCGACGCGCTGGACCGCGTGCTCGGCGGGGCGCTCCGGTCTGCGACCGACCCGGTCCCGGCGGGCACGACCTTCCGGCGGGAGACCCGACGTCTCTCCGAAGCGCACCTGCCGCTCTATACCGGACTGATGCTCGGACTCGGCCCCGCCACCGACCGCCCGATCTCGCAGTGGGAGGAGATGTTCCTCCCGGTCAAGACGATGGAACACCTCCGGACCGTGCAAGTGACGGGGCCGTCGGGCACGCCGGTGCCGCTGGTGAGCTCCGAGGACACGTTCTACATCAGCCAGCGGTTCACCGAGCCGACCGAGGCGGCACGAAAGGTCCCGCTCTACCTCGGAACGGGCCTCGCGGTGGGAGCGCTCCTCCTTCTCATCGGGATGTCCGGCAGCCCCCGCGCGTTCCTGGTCGTGGGAGCGCTGTTCGCGTTGACGATCGGGTCAGGCGGGGCCCTGTTGACCTTCCTGATGGTCTTCACCGACCACGCGGTGACCTACGGCAACGAGAACGCCCTCCTGCTGAGCTTCCTGGCACTGATCCTGGCCCCGGTGCTCCGTCCGGCCATCGCCGGCGCGCCCCGGGCCCAGCGGCTGGCGCAGGGATTGGCGGTGGCGGTGGCGGGACTCGCCCTGACCGCGCTGGTCATCAAGGCCTTCCCATTCGCCCGGCAGGACGACTGGGAGATGCTCGCGCTCTTCCTGCCGATCGACCTGGGCCTCGCCGCGGGGACGATCCTCTCGTTCAATGGACCACGCTGGCGGCCGCCGAGGAGCCAGAGCTAGGAGCGGGGAGTTAGGAGGGGTGAATTGCAGAGGCCCATGCCAGGTGGCACGGACCTTTTTGTTGCATTGCAAATTACTCCTGTTTTTTGTAGTGTTTAGGGAGCGGTCGAAGCGCCCCCCCCGATCTGAAGGGGATTGAAACTTTGCGCCAGTCGCGGTGGCG
>JANLXK010000391.1:0-2385 GCA_031365045.1 Gemmatimonadota bacterium
GTACATCATCGAACGGTCCAGCCGGGGCGAGCGCTCGTACGACATCTTCTCGCGCCTGCTGATGGACCGGATCGTGTTCCTGGGCGAGCCGATCAACGACGACGTCGCCAACATCATCATCGCGCAGCTGCTCTTCCTCGAGGCGGACAACGCCGAGCGGGACATCTACCTCTACATCAACTCGCCGGGCGGGGTGGTGTCGAGCGGGATGGCGATCTACGACACGATCCAGTTCCTGAAGGCGCCGGTCAACACGATCTGCATGGGGATGGCGGCGTCGATGGGCTCGTTCCTCCTGGCCGCGGGGCGTCCCGGCAAGCGGAGCGCGCTGCCGCACTCGCGGATCATGATCCACCAGCCCTCGGGGGGCACTTCGGGCACGGCGTCGGATATCGAGATCCAGGCCAAGGAGATCCTCTATCTCCGCGGCAAGATGAACGAGCTGTACGCCAAGCACACCACCCAGCCGCTCACCGTCATCGAACGGGACATGGACCGGGACCGGTTCATGAGCGCCGAGGAGGCCAAGGTGTACGGGCTGATCGACCACGTGATCGAGCGGAAGGTCGACCTTGCACCGGTCAACGGCGCCAAGCCTTGACGCCCCCCGACCGGGTACCCAACTTCGAAGGGTCCCCGGTCCCCACAGCGACACCTGACCCGACGGCCCCCTGATGTCCAACGACAAGCACCTGCGCTGCTCGTTCTGCGGCAAGTCGAAGGACTCGGTCCGGAAATTCATCTCCGGCCCGTCGGTCTACATTTGCAATGAATGCATCACCCTCTGCAACGAGATCCTGGCGGAGGATGAGGAACGCGAGGTCGCGGAGACCATCACCTCGGTCCCGGCCCCGCAGGAGATCAAGGACGTCCTCGACCAGTACGTGATCGGCCAGGAGCGCGCCAAGCGCACCCTGGCCGTCGCCGTGTACAACCACTACAAGCGGATCAACGCCAAGGGAAACGGGCGCGACGACGAGGTCGAGCTCGACAAGTCGAACATCCTCCTCATCGGCCCGACCGGCACCGGCAAGACCCTGCTGGCGCAGACGCTGGCGCGCATCCTCGATGTCCCCTTCACCATCGCCGACGCCACCACCCTGACCGAAGCGGGCTACGTCGGCGAGGACGTGGAGAACATCCTCGTCCGGCTGCTGCAGGCGGGGGAGTTCAACGTGGCGGAGTGCGAGCGGGGCATCGTCTACATCGACGAGATCGACAAGATCGCCCGCAAGTCGGAGAATCCCTCCATCACCCGGGACGTCTCGGGCGAAGGGGTCCAGCAGGCGCTGCTCAAGATCCTCGAGGGGACTGTCGCCTCGGTGCCGCCGCAGGGGGGTCGCAAGCACCCGCAGCAGGAATACATCCAGATCAACACCAAGGACATCCTGTTCATCTGCGGCGGGGCGTTCGACGGGCTGGAGAAGATCATCCAGGCCCGCACCGGCAAGCGGCAGATCGGCTTCACCGGCGCCGCCACCGCCGCGGGCCCGGTGGACGACAAGAACCCGTTCGGCGAAGTCGAGCCGGACGACCTGCTCCGCTTCGGGCTCATCCCCGAGCTGGTGGGCCGCCTCCCGGTGTCGGTGGCGCTGCAGTCGCTGGACGAGGATTCCCTGATGCGCATCCTGGTCGAGCCGAAGAACGCGCTCACCAAGCAGTACAAGAAGCTCTTCGAGCTCGAGAACGTGGGCCTCACCTTCGATCCCGAGGCGCTCCGCGCCGTGTCGCAGAAGGCGCTCAAGCGGGGGACCGGCGCCCGCGGCCTCCGCGCCATCCTCGAGACGATGATGACCGACATCATGTACGAGCTCCCCTCGCGCGAGGATGTGCGCGAGGTGGTCATCACCCGCGAGAGCGTCACCGAAGGGACCGCCCCGCTCATCGTCACGGAACGCGCGCGGCAGAAGAAGGAAGCGTAAGGCGCACGGTCGCACTGGCGCACAGTCGCACGGGCGCACAGTCGCACGACGAGGGTCGCAGGGCCCCCCGCAGGTCGCTAAGTTCCCCCCAATGACATCCCGAGTCGACCCCGAACAGACGTCCGCCCGTGCGCCCGTGCGCCCGAGCGCCGCCGAGTTCGTCGGCTCCTTTCCCGACCCTCTCACCCTGTTCGACCCGCCCCTTCCCGAGATCGCCTTCCTCGGGCGCTCGAACGTGGGGAAATCCTCCCTGCTGAACGCCCTGGTCGGCACCAAGGGGCTGGCCAAGGTCTCGGGGACGCCGGGGAAGACGCAGACGATGAACGTCTTCCGGGTCACGGGTCACGAGTCACGGGTCACAGCGACGAAGGGCGCGTCAGATGGGGTCCCGCGACCCGCGACCCGCGACCCGCGGCCGTACTACCTCGTCGATCTCCCCGGCTACGGCTACGCCCGGGCCTCC
>JANLXK010000425.1:0-9153 GCA_031365045.1 Gemmatimonadota bacterium
AGGTGATGGACCACTACCTGACCGACGGCGCGCGCTCCATCCCGATCGTCATCGCCCTCGACCCCTGAGTGCAAGGAAGTGGGGCACTGGGGACCGCGGCCGAGCGAGTTGCAGGCGTGGGTCATGGCGCACATGGCCACGATGGACAAGGCGGAGCGCTACAAGGAGGTCCGGCGCTGGTACGCCAAGGACCGTGGCGCGACGGCGATCCGGGACATCGCGGCGATCGCGAAGGTGTAAGCGGTAAGCGGTAAGCGGTGAGCGGGCCCCGAGGCGACCATCTGTCCTTGGGGCCCGCTCACTGCTCACCGCTCACGCTGTTGCTGCGCCCGACCTCAGAACATCCAGGAATTTCCCAACGTAAAGACGAATCCGTCCGGACCTTCCGCGAAATTGAAGGTGTAGACCCCCGTCTGCATCAGCCGCAGGTAGAACCCGACCCCTCCGCCGATCTTCATCCCCTTGGTCGTGAGGGAGAATTTCTCCTTCTCGAACACCCGCCCGGCGTCGGCGAAGACCATCAGGCCGGCGGCCAGGAGGCCCCCGGCATTGGCGAGGTCGTGATGCACCGTGACGTTGCCGAAGAGGAGATCGCGCCCGATGTACCGCTGGTCGAGCAACCCACGATGCGACTCGGCGCCGCCCAGCACCCGCACCTGGCCTTCGAACACGGAAAGGTAGAGCCTGGAGTCGAGCGGCACGTCCCCGGTCGACCCGGCGGCGACGCCGCGGAGGGAAAGCCAGGTGGACCGCCACTCCCCGAACGGGACCCACGCCCGGCCTTCGGCCACCCACTGCTGGTAGCCGTTCCCGAAGCTCCCCTTGAGGAGCCCGGCGTCGAGCAGGATGCCGTGGTGGGTGTCGTAGTCGTTCTCGCGCGAGTCGAAGACCAGCGCGACGCGTCCGGCCGCGTCGGTCTCCTGCCGCCCGTCGGCGAAGAACGAGGTGTAGAGGGAGGGGCCGGGGAGGTCGTGGAAGGTGGTCACCTTGTACTGCACCGTCCCGGTGAGCCAGAGGTGCCCGACGAGGTGACGGCTCAGCTGGGCGCGCGCTTGCTGCTGCGTGCGTCGCACCTTGTAGTAATACCGCTGGCTCGCGGTGGCCGAGTCGGCGTGATAGCGGGTGTCCTCGCCGATCCCGTAGAACTCGAACCGCGACTGCTGGGTGGCGGTCGCGATCGCGTCGAGGCGCCAGTCGCGGCGGAGCCCCGGGGCGTGGAACCAGAGCGACGCGAGGTAGCTCCCGCTGGCCGAGTAGCCGACGTCGGCGATCAGGCGGCCGGAGTAGAAATAGGGGGCCTCCCAGGGGGCGCGCTTGTTCAGGGCGAAGCGCGCCGCGAGGCCGATCCCGTCGTTCCCGCTGTAGCTGATGATGGGGTAGAAGCTGTCCCGCCACGGCTCCTGGTCGGTTTGCGCGGCCAGCCGAGCAGGCAGGGAGGCAAGGATCAGGGCGGTGACGAGAAGCTTGCGGTGCATGACCGAAAGGTAAGGGGTGAGGCGGAGAGAACGGCAACTGCTTCAGCAGGAACCCAAGAAGCCCATGAACCCAAACTGCTTGACATGGTGGTCGCGGGGCAGGGTTTCGCGCTGAGACCACAAAAATCTGTCCTTCTGGGTTCCCGGGATTCTTGGGTTCCTGTTCCGCAGTTGTCGTTCTACTGCCCAGGCTGCGGCGGGAAGAGGAACGCGGTGTCCTTGAACACCGCCTGTGATCCGTCGTGCACGGCGTACCGCCCGGGGTAGATCGACGCCGAGCCATACTCGCCCCGCTTGTTCACGGCGTAATAGGTCAGCCCGAACTTGGGGGTCCGGTTGGGATTGAGCAGCCGGGCCGGCGTCATCGCGATGGCGCGCTTCAGGGTCTCGAGACAGGCGTCCAGCGGTTTCACCCCGCGGCGCATCTGCTCTACGGTCAGGAACCCGCCGCACACCATGATGTTCGCCTCGCCCCGCCCGGTACTCCCTGCGGCACCGATGTCGTTGTCGGTGTACTGCCCCGCGCCCACGATCGGCGAATCTCCGGCCCGGCCCGGGATCTTCCAGGACAGCCCGCTCGTGGTCGTGACCGAGGAGATGTCCCCGTTCGGCGCCACGACGTCGAGGTTAATGGTACCGGTCACCCGGTGCATCATCTTCTCCCCCTCACCGGTCCCCACGTCGAGGTAATCGTCGTCATGCCCGCGATTGGCCCGCCACTCCAGCCACGCCGCCCGCGATGCCGGGGTCAGGAGATCCTCTTCCTTGAACCCGTACGACAGCGCGAACCGCTTGGCCCCCTCGCCCACCAGCAGGATGTGGTCGGTATACTTGAGCACCAGCTTGGCCACTTCGCTCGGCGTCTTGATCCCCTCGAGGCAGGCCACGGCGCCTGCCCGCTTGGTCGGCCCGTGCATGCAGGAGGCGTCGAGCTGCACCACGCCCTCTTCGTTGGGCAGCCCGCCGTAGCCGACCGACTGGTCGTTCGGGTCGAGCTCCTGGATCTTGACCCCCTCGACGGCCGCGTCGAGCGTGTCCGCCCCCTGTACGACCATTTCGACCGCCTTGGTCACCGGCGCCAGGCTGTTGGCGGAACTGATCGCCACCGGCTTGGCGATCCCGGGGATGTGGATGGCCGGGGCCGGGAAGGTGGACAGCGGCCTGGGCAGCGCGACCGCGGCGGCCGCACCTGCGGCGGACGCGAGGAAGTCGCGGCGATTGAGCGCGTCTGACACGGGGAGACTCCGAACTGGAGAAAGGTCCGGCAGAGGGGGTAGGGGGGATTTAGGGGGTCCCCGGGGACCTGTCAACTTGCTCCCCCGCACCCACAGGGCCAAACTTCCCGGCTGATGGCCGATTCCGACGACGCGACCGACCCCCTGGCGATCCTCCGCCTCGCCCTCAGCGGGCTGCTCATCTTCGCGACGGTGGTGGCACTGGTGCTCGGCTTGACGGGGATCGAGCCCCGGGCGCTCCTGCTGGCGGGCGGTCTCTGGGGCGTTTACGGGCTGGTCCGCGCGGCGGTGAGCGGTGTGCTGGCCCCCGGAGCCGAGCTGGTGGGGGACCTCCTCGCCAATGGCGGGGTGGACCGGGTCCCCTCGGAGCACTCCGAGATCCAGGCCCTGGCGGCCCAAGGACGCTACCAGGACGCCGCCGAGCGATGGTGGCGCCTGGTGGTCGAGGGGGAGGCGCCGGCCGAGGCGATCCTGCGCCGAGCCGAGCTCCTGGCCGGCCCCTTGAAGGAACCTGGGAGTGCCGTGGCCGAGTTGACCCAGTACCGCGACGCGCCGCGGCTCCCGCTCAGGCCGGCGGAGGATGTCGGCATCGGGCTCGCGTTGGTGGACCTGTACGAACACCGGCTTCAGGATCCGGCCCGGGCGATGTACGAACTTCGCCGGTTGCTCGATCGCTATCCCCGGACGCGGCACGTGCGGCTCATCCGCGCCGCGCTCCACGACCTCAAAGAACGCCGCTTCGGCGATGCGTTCGATCCTGGATCCCATTCGTGACGCCACCGCGCCCGCCCCGCCTCGATCCCGCGATCTTCAACCTCCCCGTCGACAAGATGCGGGCGGGGTACTATTCGGACAAATACTTCGTGCGTGCGCGCGAGATCCTCCTCGCGGACGGACACCGGCCCCGGGTCACCATGCAGGTCTTCGGCAAGGCGCACTCCTTCCTCGGTGGTGTGGACGAGGCGATCGCGATCCTGAAGCTCTGCGCGGTGGATTGGAAGGACCTTTCGGTCCAGGCGCTCTATGACGGCGACGAGGTCGAACCCTGGGAGACGGTCATGCTCATCGAGGGGCCGTACGACGCCTTCGCCCACCTCGAGACCCTCTACCTGGGCGTCCTCGCGCGCCGCACCCGCGTCGGCACCAATACCCGGCGCGTGGTCGAGGCGGCCGCCCCGAAGCAGGTGATGTTCTTTCCGGCGCGCCACGATCACTGGCTGGTCCAGACCGGCGACGGCTGGGCAGCCCACATCGCCGGTGCCATCGGCGTCTCCACCGACGCCCAGGCGTCGTGGTGGGGCTCGGAAGGGGTCGGCACCGTGCCGCACGCCCTCATCGCGGCCTACGGCGGGGATACCGTGCTGGCGACGAAGAAATTCGCCGAGCATATCGATCCCGCGATCCAGGTGATGACCCTGATCGACTACGACAACGACTGCGTGAAGACCGCCCTCGAGGTGGCCGACGCCCTCGGTCCCCGACTCTACGGCGTGCGCATCGATACCAGCGAGATGCTGGTCGACCGCTCGCTCTGGAATGAGATGGGGCGCTTCCGCCCCACCGGCGTCAATCCACAGTTGGTCGAGAAAGTCCGCCGCGCCCTCGATGCCAAGGGATATCAGGCGGTCAAGATCGTGGTCTCCGGCGGCTTCACCGTCGAGAAGATCCGCGAGTTCGAACGCCTCGGCGTCCCGGTGGACAACTATGGTGTCGGGTCGTCGCTCTTCCAGGGACGGTTCGACTTCACTGCCGACGTCGTAATGAATGACGGGAAGCCGTGTGCCAAGGTGGGTCGGGAGTTCAAGCCGAATCCGCGGCTGGAACGCGTAGTTTGAAGTATTGAGTCTTGAGTGTTGGGTGTTGCGTGTTGAGTTTTGAGGGGATCACCCAACACCCAACACCGAGCTCCCAACACCCAACACGCACCACCCAACACGGAGTTGGCATCTGAGCGCCACGATCTTCTGGGACGTCGACACGCAGTACGACTTCATCCGGCCCGACGGGAAATTGTACGTGGCGGGGGCCGAGACGATCACGCCGGCCCTCCGCGCATTGACCGACTACGCCCATGCGCGCGGGATCCGCATCATCGCGAGCGCCGACGATCACGTTCCCGGGCATCGCGAGCTCTCCGCGACCCCGGACTTCCGCACCACCTTCCCCGACCACTGCATGCGCGGCACCCCGGGGCAGCGGAAGATCGGCGAGACCACGCTCCGCGACCCGCTGGTCATCGAGCCCGAGGCCGATCCCGGCATCGGCGCCAAAGTGCGAGCCCACGCCGGCGACATCCTCTTCCACAAGCACTGGTTCGACGTCTTCACCAACGCCAACGTCCCCGCGGTGCTCGACGTGCTCAAGCCGCTCCGCATCATCCTCTACGGGGTGGCCACCGACGTGTGCGACAAGTACGCCATCGAGGGACTGCTCGAGCGGGCCCCGCAGGCCGAGCTCCTCTTAATCGTCGATGCGGCGCGCGCGATCCATCCTGACGACGTCGACGTCTTGCTCGAGACCTGGCGGGCGCGGGGGGTGCGGATGGTCACCGCGGCCGAGATCCTTGCGGGTGGGGCATGACCGACCTGCTGCGATGGGCCCCGTGGGCCGCCGCCGCCGCGGCGGTCATCTGTCTCGGCCTTGGTGTCATGGCCCTTCGGGGACGCCGCCTCATCGCGGCCTCCGGGGCCACCCTCGTCGCCCTTCTCTGGCTCTCCGTCGCGGCCCTCCTCACGGCCCTCGGCGCCGGCCTGGCCGGGTATCGCGCCCTCACCAACGAGGATGTGGCGCTCACGGTCCTGGTCACGCCCCTCGCCAATGGTCATTTCCTGGCCGACGCCCGCTTCCCCGAAGGGCGCTCAGCTTCGTGGGAACTCGCCGGCGACCAGCTGTACGTCGACGCCCGCATCCTCAAGTGGCGCGGCATCGCCAACCTCCTCGGCCTCCACACCGTCTACGAACTCGACCGGATCGGAGGCCGCTACATCGATCTCGAGCAGGAGCGGACCGCGCCCCACACCCTCTTCGCGCTCGGCGCCCCGAAGCCGTTCGACCTCTTCGCCTGGGTCAAACGGAAGACCTGGATGGCCCCGCTGGTCGACGCCGAGTACGGCAGCGGCACCTTCATCGACGTGCGGCAGTCGGCGATCTACGAGGTGCGGGTGTCGACGACGGGGCTCCTCGTCCGAAAAGTGGATTGAGTCAAGAGTTGGGAGTCGGGAGTTGGGAGGGGTGCTGAATAAAGACCCGTGCTTGCCGGCACGGGTCTTCGTTTTACACCCCTCCTAGCTCCCAACTCCCAACTCTCAACCGACCTCGAACCTCTTCACCTCGCTCGTCAGCCGTCCCGCCGCGTCGTTGAGCGTGTGGGCCACGGCCGCGAGCTCCTGCGTGGTGGCGGAGAGCTGCTCGGTCGAGGCGGCGATCTCCTCGGCGGCGGCGGCGTACTCCTCGGTCGCGCCGCTGATCTCCCCCATCTTCCCGGTCATCCCCTCCAGCAGCTGGAACACGTCGTCGGCGCTGGCGGAGATCGACCGGGTCCAGGTGTCGCTCTCTTCCGCCTGCTCCGCCAGGCGGATCATCTCCTCGGCCGACAGCTGGGCCGCATCGCGCGCGGAGGTGCCTCCTTGCGCGAGGCGGATCATCCGCCGGTGGGTCTCCTCCACCCGTCGCAGGACGTGCCCCACCGTCTGCTGCGTGGTGGTCGCGGCGGCCTCGGCCTGGCGGGCGAGCTTCCGGACCTCGTCGGCCACGACCGCGAAGCCCCGGCCGTGCTCGCCGGCGCGGGCGGCCTCGATGCCGGCGTTCAGGGCCAGCATGTGGGTCTGGGCAGCGATCGATTTGGTCTGCGTCACGAACTTCTGGATCTCGGCCGACGCCTCGCGCAACGCCTCCGCCTCGGAGGTGCCCTCCGCCACTTCGTGGGAGAGCTTCGCCAGCTCTTCGGAGCTCGTCGCGAGGCGGACCCGGTTGAGCTGGGCCGTCCGCGCGAGCTGGGCGTTCCGGTCGGCGGCCTGCTGGGCCCCCTCGGCCAGGGTCTGGGCGATGGTGCGGATCTGCCCCGCCGCTTCCGCGGCCTCCCGCGCCAGCTCGGATTGCCGGGTGGCGCGTTCGGTGAGGTCGGTGGTGGTGCCGGACACTTCGAGCGTGGATGCGCTCATCTCCTCGGCCGCGGCCGAGATCTCGTTGGCCACGGCCGACGACTCGGAGGCGGCCGAGCGGATCTGGATGACCACGTCGCGGAGGCCGTTCACCATCGCCGCGAGCGAGATCGTGAGGCGCCCCACTTCATCATTGTGCGCGTCGGCGACGTCCGGCATCTCGGTCAGGTCACCCCGGGCCACCCGAGACGCGAGTCGCTCCGCCGCCCGAAGTGGGGCGAGCACCCGCCGTTCCAGCAGCGCGGCGAAGAGCGCGAGCAGGATGAGCGCGATGACGGTGAAGATGGCGAACTTGATCGCCATCTCCTCGCCCATCCCGGCGCCCAGGTCCCACGCGGCACGGGCGGGCTGCCGGGCGATGACGGTCCAGGCGGGGCGCTGGATACCTGTGACGGCGGCGCGTTCCGCCCCGTTCACGCCCTGGAGCCGCTCGACCCGGAGGTCGGTCCCGCCGCCCAGGAGGACGCTGTCGGTGAACACCCCGCCGGTCGGTGTGCTCGTCGCACTGGTCAGGATCAGACGTCCGGTCTGGTCCACCACCTGGACCAGGGTGACCGTGCCCACGCGGAGGTCGCGCCGGAGCGGCCGGCCGAGGGCCTCAAGGGGGAGGTCCGCACGCAACACGCCCAGCGGGGCCCGCGAGCCTTCGGAGCGGATCACGCTGGCGATGTCGATGTGGAGCTGTCCCCCCTCCCCGATCACCGCGGTCCCCTCGGCCGAACCGCGGGTGATGGCGTCACGCCACCAGGCCGCGCCTCGCGGCGAGGTCGAATCACGGGCATTGGTGGTCGCCAGGATCTTCCCGTTCCGGTCGTACAGGGTCAGGTGGCGGAACTGGGAGCGGCTCCGGAAGCGGGCGAGCTGGTCGTTGGCGTCGATCCCCCTGGGCGGCTTGCCCGTCGCGGCAAGCTCCATCAGCAAGGGCATCGTGGCCAGCAGCTCCACTTCCCGGCGCCGCTCGAGGACCGACTGCTCCACCAGCCGCGACGTGCGCGCCGCGTAATCCTTCACGGCGTCGTCGGCCTGCTGGTCGAAGATCTTGGCGGCGGAGGTGAGGATCAGGGCGCCGGCCAGCACCCCGATGATGAGCATGATGCCACCGCCCACGACATACAGGGTGCGGCGGAGACCCCGCTCGATCACGAGGCCGGCGGCGGGCGAGGATTCAGGGGCGACCGACGTGTGCTCGGAGAGCTTCGCGGCGGCCGATTCAGGCTCGGGGGATTCGGACATCTGCTCCAGGGGTTGCCGCAATCTGCCGGGGTGCCTTGCGTTCGTCCAGTCCCGCCGGGCGTTTGGCCGCCCTCTCCGGCGCAGCTAGATTCCCCGTCCGTTCCACCCTTCTGAAATGACCGACGAACGCACCAGTACCGGCTACCATCCCGAGCAGGTCGAGTCGAAGTGGCGCGAGCGCTGGCGGCAGCGCGGCACCAACGCCCCCGACCTCGACCACCCGGCGACCGAGCCGTTCTACAACCTGATGATGTTCCCCTATCCCTCCGCCGAGGGGCTGCACGTGGGGAACATGTTCGCCTTCACGGGTGGCGACGTGTATGGCCGGTACCAGCGGCTCCGGGGCAAGACGGTGTTCGAGCCGATGGGTTATGACGCGTTCGGCATCCACTCCGAGAACTTCGCGATCAAGCAGGGGATCCATCCGGGGGAGCTGATCCCCCGGAACATCGCGAATTTCCGGCGCCAGTTCGAGCGGATCGGCGGGATGTTTGACTGGCGTCACACGGTCGACACCACCGACCCGGCCTACTACAAGTGGACCCAGTGGCTCTTCCTCCAGCTCTACAAGGCGGGGAAGGCCTACAAGAAGCAGGCGTCGGTCAACTGGTGCCCCACCGACAAGACCGTGCTCGCCAACGAGCAGGTGGAAGGCGGGGTGTGCGAGCGCTGCGGCACGCCGGTCGAGCAGCGGGTCCTGGAGCAATGGTTCTTCCGGATCACTGCGTATGCCGGCCGCCTCCTCGACAACCTCGACGAGCTCGACTGGTCGGACAGCACTCGCAATGCCCAGCGGAACTGGATCGGCCGCTCCGAGGGTGCCGAGGTCGACTTCGCCTCGTCCGCGGGGACGCTGCGCGTGTACACGACCCGTCCCGACACGATCTTCGGCGCCACTTTCATGGTGCTCGCCCCGGAACATCCCTTCCTCGATGCGCTGACCACCCCGGCCCAGAAGGCCCAGGTCGACGCGTATCGGGCCGAGGCGCTCAAGACCGACCTGGTGGCGCGCCGCACCGGGGAGAAGTCGAAGAGCGGCGTCTTCACCGG
>JANLXK010000432.1:0-1290 GCA_031365045.1 Gemmatimonadota bacterium
CTCCAGGCGAGCCCACCCTTGGGATTGCCGTAACGGACGAGCGCGTTTTGCCCTATCCCGAGCAGGCAGCCGACCGCCACGATGGCGACGACACCCTGCCACAGCCTCGAGCCGGTCTCGGTTCCATCGGGCCACCAACGATCCATGTGTGGGTCTCCCACGCGCCAGCGGGCACGTCAGGAGATTCTAGTGGCGGGTTGCGTCCGGGGCAAAGAGAGCGGGCGGATCAGGCGGCGCGGCGCTTCCGGGTTCGGGCGGCCTTCACCTTCGGGCGCGCCCTGGCCTTGATCTTGGCCTTGGGTTTGGGCTTGGCGGTGCTCTTCGCCTTGACCGTCTTGCCGTGATCGACTCCGCCGAAAACCCGCAACACGTCGAGCGCCGAGATGATCCCGACGACCTTCATGTCCCGGCGCACGATCACCCGGTGGATGTGGCGCTGCGTCATCAGCTTCGCGATCGCGGCCACCGGCGTGGTCGATAAGACGGCATGCACCACGGGCGTCATGACCTCCTCCACGGTCGCCGTGTTGACGTCTTCGATTTGGAAACCTTTGGCCAGCGGCCGCCCCTCGACGCGCGCGCTCTGATAGAAATCGGACGGCATCACCAGCTCGTCATCGCGCGTCAGCTGGTAGTAAAGAAGATCGGTCTGCGAGATCACCCCGCAGATGTCCCCGTCGCGATCGATCACCGGCGCCCCGGTGATCCCCTTTGCGAGGAAGAGCTTCCCCAGGTCACGCAGGTCGGCATCTTTCGTGACGCAAATCACGTTTCTCGTCATGATGTCGGCTGCGGTGTATTCCTTCGCGACCTTCTTCATAAATCCTCCCTCGCTTGACGGTCCGAGGTTACACCCAGGGGAGGCCCGGTGGTTACTTCTTCCGCCCCGACCGAGTCCCTTTTCGCCCGGTGGTTCGCCCCACGCGCGGGCGCGCGGGCTCGCGCTCGAGGATCGGCACCAGATCGACGCGGCGCAGCACGGCGTCGACCTTTTCGACGCGCACTTTGAGCGCGTCGCCGAGACGAAAAGTGCGTCCCGTCGCCGATCCTCGCAACTCGTGGCGCACCGGATCGAAGTCGAACCACTCGTGGCCTAAACGCTCGATCCGGACCAGCCCCTCGGCGATCCCACCGTCCAACTGAACGAAAACGCCGAAGCGGGCCACGCCGGTGACGACACCCGCGAACTCCTCCCCCTCGCGTCCGCGCAGGAACTTCACCTTTTTCCAGTCGAGCAGCTCGCGTTCCGCGCTTTCGGCCTCGCGCTCGAGCTTCGAGCAGCTCTCGCCG
>JANLXK010000476.1:0-1926 GCA_031365045.1 Gemmatimonadota bacterium
CGCTGCAGCAGCTGCGCGGCCGCGCGGGGCAGCAGGCACCCCCCGAAGCGGCGCAGGCGGAACAGGCGTTGCGATCCGCCAGTGCCGCCTTCGACGCCGAGAACTTCGGCGGGGCCGTGTACCTCGCGACCCAGGCCAAGCGCACGGCGACCGCCGGCCGCGGCCGGCTGGCGGAGAGCGGAGGCACGGCCATGCGCGCGAACGAGCGGGCCTTCGCCCTGCCGGTGCCGCTCACCACCACCTCGTCCGCCAATCTCCGCGCGGCGCCGAGCGGGTCCGCCGCGGTGGTCTCGACGGTGCCCGCGGGCACCGCGCTGACGGCGTACTCCTACGAGCAGGACTGGCTGAAGGTGACCACGGCCGAAGGGGTCAGTGCCTGGGTGCACCAGAGCGTGGTGCGGAGCACGGCGGCGGCACGGCCCTAGCTGGCGGAGGTGACCCGGTTGCGGCCACCCTGTTTGGAGCGGTAGAGCGCCTGGTCCGCGGCGGCGATCAGCGTCTCCGGCGTGCGGCCATGTGCAGGGAACAGGGCGAGGCCGATCGAGACCGTCACGCGCACCTCGGTGCCCGCTTCGTCGAACGTGAAGTGGTGCGCCTCGGCGGTCGAGCGGATCCGCTCTCCCATGACCTCGGCGGCGGCGGCCGGGGTCTCGGGGAGGATCACCAGGAACTCCTCGCCGCCGAAGCGCGCCACGGTGTCCCCCGTGCGGGTGCATTCCGTGAGGACCTTGGCGAGTTGCTCGAGCACGGCGTCACCCGCGGGGTGTCCGTGGGTGTCATTGAGGACCTTGAAGCGATCGACGTCGAGCATGAGCACCGCAAAGCCGCGTCCGTGGCGCTCGTGGCGCTGCAGCTCGCGCTCGAGCTCGTCGTCGAGGTGCCGGCGGTTGGCCAGACCGGTGAGTTCGTCGGTCACCGAGAGGCGCTCGAGCTCGGTGCGACCCTCGCGCAGCCGGCGCACCATGTCGTTGAACACCCCGGTGAGCTGCGACACCTCGCCGCCGCCGGAGGCCGGGACCTCCACGTCGAGGTCGCCGCCGGCCACCTGGTCGGCGGCGCGGGCGAGGCGCTCGAGCGGCAGCACGACCAGCAGGCCGAGCCCGTAGGCGAGCGATCCGACCACGAGGAGCAGCACCAGGACCAGCAGCACGGTGGTGTTGCGCAGCCGCCGGATGTCCGCGTACGCGGTGGTGGCGGGGATCTCGGCGACGGTCATCCAGTCCGTCCCCGGCACCTGCGCCAGCACGCCGAGCACGGCGACGCCGTCAGTGGCCTCATAGGTGACCGAGGCGCCGTCGGCCTGTTCGAGGGTGCGCAGGGTGGGCGCGGGGAGCGGGGCCGACCTGCCACCGATGTGGACGAGGGACTGCCCGTCCGGTCGGACGACGAGGATGCGGCTGTCGGGGCCGGCGACGAGATCACGGAGCGGTCGTTCGATCCCCTTGAAATCGAGCCGGGCCACGAGCACGCCGAGGAACCGTCCCGCGGCGTTCTGGATGGGGACGGCCACCTCCATCGTGACCGTGGAGGCCGAGTCGGTGCGCTCTGGATCGCCGAGCACCGGTTCCCCCCCGCGGGCCTTGCGGAGCCAGTCCCCGGTCAGGTGCAGCTTGCCGGCGGTGCGCCCGGTGAAGGCGACCGTGCGGAGGTCCGGCGCGACGACCATCAGCTCGTCGAAGTCGGGGAAGCGTTCGTTGACCGAGTTGAGGAAGTCGGGGAGGCGACGGGACCCGCCGCCACCGCGCTCCAGGTTCTCGGTGACCTCGTACGACGCCGCGAAGACCCGCAGGTCATAGAGCCGTTCCTTGAGCCAGAGCCCCGCTTCGCGCGCGGACTGCGTGCTCGAGCCGGTGAGCTGCTCCTGGAGCTTGGCCTCGATGGCGCGGCTGTTCTGGCGGTAGGAGATCCATCCCGTGGCGAGCGACG
>JANLXK010000496.1:0-7000 GCA_031365045.1 Gemmatimonadota bacterium
CGGCGACGTAGGCGCTGTACTCGCCCAGCGAGTGCCCCAGCCCGAGGGCGGGGGTGCCGAGCTTCTCCTTGATCAGCGCGAAGACCGCCGCGCTGTTCGCCAAGATCGCGGGCTGGGCATTGTGGGTCAGGGTGAGCTCTTCCTCGGGCCCTTCCCACATGATCCTTGTGAGCGGGACTCCCAGTGCTGCATCGACGGCAGCGAAGAGGTCCTTGGCCGCCGGGAATCGCTCGGCCAGATCCTTCCCCATCCCGACCTTCTGGCTCCCCTGGCCGGGGCATAGGACGATCGCGTTCACCAGCGGATCACCGTGCTGCCCCAGGTGAAGCCGGCCCCGAAGGCCACCAGGAGGAGGAGCGAGCCGGGCTTGACCCGTCCCTGCTCCACCGCCTCGGCCAGCGCGAGGGGGATCGACGCGGACGACGTGTTGCCGTACCGGTCGACGTTGACGATCACCTTCTCCATCGGGATCCCGGCGTGGTCTGCCGTGGCCTGGATGATCCGGATGTTGGCCTGGTGCGGGATCAGGAGGTCGATCTGGTCGCTGGTGACGCCGGCGCGCCGGAGCGCCTCGTCGCACGCCTCGGCCATCGTGAGGACCGCCGACTTGAACACCTCCCGCCCCGCCATCCGGATGTAGTGGCTCTTGTCGTTGACGACAGCCTGGCTGATCGGGTTACGGGCACCGCCACCCGGACGCCAGAGGAGTTCCGCGAGCTTGCCGTCGGAGCGGATGAAGGTCGACAGCATCCCGCGATCGTCGGTGGCCCGCGAGACCACCGCCGCCCCCGCCCCGTCCCCGAAGAGGATGGCGGTGGTGCGGTCGGTCTGGTCGACGATGCGCGACAGGAGCTCCGCCCCGATCACCAGCACGTGTTCACTCTGCCCCGAAGCGATGAGCCCTTCGGCCTGGGTCAGGCCATAGAGCCAGCCGGAACAGGCGGCGGAGAGGTCATACGCGGCGGCATTGTCGGCGCCGAGGAGCGCCTGCAGGTCGCAGGCGGTGCTCGGCAGCAGCCGGTCCTGCGTGGCGGTGCCGAGGATGATCGCGCCGAGGTCCTGGGGGCCGACCTTGGCCCGGTCCATCGCGATCAGGGAGGCGCGCTTGGAGAGCTCCGCGAGGGTGAGGCCGGGATCGGCGTGCCGCCGTTCCTTGATCCCCGTGCGCTCGACGATCCACTGGTCGGAGGTCTCGAGCGTCTTCTCGAAGTCGTGATTGGTGACGATGCGATCGGGGACCGCGACGCCGAGCCCGCTGATGCGGGCGATGGGGCGCTTGATCATGCGCGGGCCGGTTCGCGCCGGGCGAACTCCTCGGCGATATGGCGGGAGAGTCCCGAGCGGACCATTTGGAGGGCCACGCGGATGGCGCTCTTGATCGCCGGCCCGCCGGAGGAGCCGTGGCAGATGATCGAGACCCCCTTGACGCCGAGGAGCGGCGCGCCGCCGTACTCGGAATAGTCGAGCGTGTGGAAGACCGCCTGGATCTCCCCGCGCGCGAGGATCTCCGGCGCCTTCATCTTGACCATCCGGACGATCAGGCGTCCGACCGACTCATAGAACTTCAGGAGGACATTCCCGACGAATCCGTCGCAGACCACGACGTCGAGCGCGCCGCACCGCACAGTGGGGACCAGGATGTCCCGCCCCTCGATGTTCCCGACGTAGTTGATCCCCGGGGTCTCCCGGAGCAGTTGATGCGCCTCGCGGGTCACCGCGTTCCCCTTCTCGTCCTCTTCGCCGATGTTCAGCAGGCCGACCTTGGGGTCGGTGCGGCCGAAGACGTCGCGCGCATAGACCGTCCCCAAGCGGGCGAAGCCGACCAGCTCCTTGGCGGAGCAGTCGACGTTGGCCCCCCCATCGACGATCAGCACCATCCCGTCGGCGGTCGGAAAGACCGGTGCGACGCTGGCGCGTTCCACTCCGTCGTGGATCCCCAGCAGGACGGTGCTCGCGGCGAGGGTCGCGCCGGTGTTGCCGGCGGAGACGAAGGCGTCGGACTTGCCGGCCTTCTGGAGGCCGACGCCGATCATGAGCGAGGAATTCGGCTTCTTGCGGACGGCGTGGAGGGGCTTGTCCTGCATCGTCACGACATCGGTGGCCGCCACGATCTCGACGCGCCGGCGGTCGATCTCGGGGTGCTTGGCCAGCTCCGCCTCGATCGCCTCGGGCCGGCCGACCAATTGGATGACGAAGTCACCCTCAAGGTCGCGGAGGGCCCATGATGCGCCCTCCACCTCGGCGGCGGGGGCATGATCCCCGCCCATGGCATCCAGCGCGATGCGGATCAAGCGATCACTCGTCGCCGGACTTCATCACCTTCTTGCCACGGTAATACCCGCACGTGGGACAGACGCGGTGCGAGAGGCGGGGCGCGCCGCACTTCGGGCAGGCCTGCGTGGGGATGCCCTTGGCCGAATGATGGCCGCGGCGGAGCCGCTTGCGGGACTTGGAGAGCTTTCGCTTCGGGACAGCCATGGCTTACCTCAGGAACGGGCTTCGGCGGCCGCGCAGCCGCACGGCCCCTGGTTCAGATCGGCACCGCAGCGCGGGCAGAGCCCGGCGCAGTCTTCGCGGCACTGGAAATACGCTGGCACCGCCAGCGCCATCTCTTCACGCAATGCCGGCCGGAGGTCGACGTGGGTCGCCCGGGGAGCCAGCGGATAGACACCGGGATCGTCGGCGGCGTCGGGGTCGGTGCTGAAGAGCACGTCGACCGTGGCGGCGACCGGAAGGATCACCTCGGTGAGACAGCGCCGACAGGGGCCGCGTGCTTCACCGGCCACCTGCCCCCGCCAGAAGACGTCCCCCTCACCGGTGGCCTGCAGCCGCCCGCGTACCGCGAGCGGTCGGGTGAGCGGAAGTTCAAGCCCGACAAGGGCTTCATCGTCCACCGCGACCTCGCCTACAGTCTCAACGGGACCCCGTTGGAGGTCCCGCAAATCCACCATCAGCATAGCCACTAAACCTAGTGGTGGAGCGGGTTTAGGTCAAGTTGAAGAGGGTGAGAGGTGACCGGTAACCAGTAACCGGGCCCTTGGTCAGGATCCATCCTGAAGGCCCGGTCACTGGTCACTGGTCACCGGTCACCCCCAAAGACCCGCCAGTTCGGCCTCCGTGAAGTAGAACGCCACCTCGCGCTTGCCATTTTCAACGCTGTCAGAGGCGTGGATCGCGTTCCGCCCCTTGGACTCGGCGTAGAGCTTCCGGATGGTGCCCGGGGCCGCCTCGGCGGGATCGGTCGCGCCGATCACAATGCGGAGGTGCGCCACTGCATCGGCGCGTTCGAGCGCGAGCGGGAGGCAGGGCCCGCTGGTCATGAACTCCACCAGCTCGGGGTAGAAGGGTCGACCGGCGTGCACGGCGTAGAACGCGCCGGCCTCGGCCTTGGAGAGCCGCACCAGGCGCGCGGCACGCACCACGAAGCCCTCCTTCTGGAGGTGGGCGAGGATGAGGCCGGTCTTGCCGCTGGCGACGGCATCGGGCTTCAGGATGGCGAGCGTGTATTGGGTCGACATGTTTTCCTTACGGCGTGTTGGGTTTTGGGTATTGGGTGTTGCGCATCGAGGATCCCCCCAACACACAACACCCAACACGCGTCACTTCAAGCGCAGCTTGACCAGCTCGACCACATCGATCGGCCGCTTCATGACGGCGATGCCGGCGGCCTCGAAGGCGGCCATCTTCTCGGCCGCGGTGCCGCTGTGGCCGCTGATGATGGCCCCGGCATGGCCCATCCGGCGCCCCGGGGGGGCCGTCTGCCCGGCGATGAAACCGACCACCGGCTTCTTGACCTTGGCCTTCACGAACTCGGCAGCTTTCTGCTCATCGGTGCCGCCGATCTCGCCCATCATCACGATGACGTCGGTGCCCGGATCGTCGTTGAAGGCCGAGAGGCAGTCGATGAAGTTGGTGCCGATGATCGGGTCACCGCCGATGCCGACGCAGGTGGACTGCCCGAGCTTGTTGCGGGTGAGGTGATTGACCACCTCGTACGTGAGCGTGCCCGAGCGGGAGACCAGGCCGACCCGGCCCGGGGTGCAGATCCCGCCGGGAATGATGCCGACTTTGGCCTCCCCGGGGGTGATGGCGCCGGGACAGTTCGGGCCGATCAGCCGCGCCCCGCGCTCGCGCACGAACGGCATCACCTTGGTCATGTCCATCACGGGCACGCCCTCGGTGATGCAGACCACGAGCTTGATGCCGGCATCGACCGCTTCGTAGATGGCCCCCGCCGCCCCAGCGGGGGGCACGTAGATGACGCTGGTGTTGGCCCCGGCCTGGGCCACGGCCTCGGCGACGGTGTTGAAGATCGGCGCGGTCCCTTCGAAGGTCTGGCCTCCCTTCCCCGGCGTCACGCCCGCCACGACCTTGGTGCCGTAGGCGATCATTTGCTTGGTGTGGAACGAGCCGTCACGCCCGGTGATCCCCTGCACCACCAGCCGGGTGGCCTTCCCGATAAAGATGCTCACGCGGCCTCCTTGACGAGCTTGACGACCTTGCTGACGGCCTCATCCATGTCCTTGAGCGCCGTGATGCCGATCCCTTCGAGGATCTTGACCGCCTCGGCCTCGTTGGTGCCCGTGAGGCGCACCACGATCGGCACCTTCACCGGGAACTGGGCCAGCGCGGTCTTGATGCCGTTGGCCACATCGTCGGTGCGGGTGATGCCGCCGAAGATGTTGAAGAGGATCCCCTTCACGCTCTTGTCGGCGGTGATGATCCGGAGCGCGTTGACGACCTTCTCGGGATTGGAGCTCCCGCCGATGTCGAGGAAGTTGGCGGGATCACCGCCGTAGTACTTGACCAGGTCCATCGTGGCCATCGCCAGCCCCGCCCCGTTCACCACGCATCCGACGTTGCCGTCGAGTTTGATGAAGGTGAGGTCGGCCTTCCGGGCCAGCACCTCGCTCGGCTCCTCTGCGGTCTCGTCGCGCATCGCGGCCAGATCGGGGTGGCGCGGGAGGGCGTTGTCGTCGATCGACACCTTGGCGTCGAGCGCCAGGACCTTGCCGTCGGGGGTGGTGACGAGCGGGTTGATCTCGGCCAGGGAGGCATCGTTGGTCACGAAGACCTGGTAGAGCTGCTGCATGATCGACGCCGCGGCGCGGGCCTTGGCGATGTCGGCATAGAGGAAAAGGCCGAGCCCGAGCGCTTCGTGCGGCAGGAGGCCGTAACGGGGGTCGACCCCCAGCTTCTTGATCTTCTCGGGGGTCTTGGCCGCCACCTCTTCGATGTCGATGCCGCCGGCCGGGCTCACCATGAACACGGGGCGCTGGCTCTCGCGGTCCATGATGATGCCGCAGTAGGCCTCGGTGGCGATGTCGGCCGCGGGGACCACCAGGACCTTGTAGACTGTCAGGCCCTTGATCTGCATGCCGAGGATCTTCTCGGCGTGGCCCTTCGCCTCGGCCGCGTCTTTGGCAAGCTTCACGCCGCCCGCCTTGCCCCGGCCGCCCGCGTGCACCTGCGCCTTGACGACGACGGTGCCGCCCAGCCGCTTGGCGATGGCCTCGGCCTCGGCGGGCGTCGCGGCGACGTCACCATCGGGCATCGGCACACCGGCCGCCTTGAGCAGGCCCCGCGCTTGATATTCGTGGAGGTTCACGTCAGTCCCTCGTGAGAGTGGTTCCCGCGCGCCCTTCGAGCGCCGCGAGTCCTTCCGACAAACTGGCGATGACCGCCCGCCCGCTCGTTTCGCGGGCGAACTGCGCCGCCGCCTCGACCTTGGGAGCGATGCTCCCCTTCTGCAGCTCCCCGCGCGACAGCATCCCCTCGGCCTCGGCGAGCGTCATCTTCGTGAGCTTCCGCTGGGTCGGCTTCCCCCAGTCGGCGTACACCGCGTCGACCTCGGTGAGGATCAGCAGGACCTCGGCGCCGAGGTCGCGCGCCAGAATGGCGGAGACTCGGTCCTTGTCCACCACCGCGTCGACCCCTTCGAGCGCCCCCTTCGCGTCCCGGTACACCGGTGGACCGCCTCCTCCAGCCGCCACCACGATCACGCCGTCCTGCACCAACTTCCGGACCAGCTTCTCCTCCACGATCCCCTTGGGCATCGGGCTCGCCGTGAGGCGGCGCCATTCCCCCTTTCCTTCGTCGATCACCGGTACGCCGCGCGCCTTCAGTCGCCCGGCCTGGTCGGCGGTGAGCGCCGATCCGATCCGCTTGCTCGGCTGGCTCAACGCGGGATCGGAGGCGTCGATGAGTGTCTGGGTCACCACCGTGATGACGGGCCGATCGATCCCGGCGCGGGCCAATGCGTTCTCGAGCGACTGCTGGATCATGTAGCCGATCCATCCGGCGGTGCCGGCCACGAGCACACCGAGCGGAAGCGGCTCGACGAGATGGGCCGCCAGCTCATTCCGCACCAACTCGTCCCCCACCTGCGGGCCGTTGCCGTGGACCAACGCGACGTTCCAGCCGGCCTGGGCGAAGGCCACGATCGGAGCGAGGCTCTCGCGCGTGTGGCGGAACTGATTGGTGATCGTGGCGGGCTCGCCCGGATGCGCGAGCGCGTTGCCACCCAATGCCACGACCACGGTCTTCGTCCCTTTGGCCACCCACCCTCCCAGTTCAGGCGCCGAAACTAGCCGCGCGGGCAATTGATTACAAGCAACGAACTTACGGTGTTCCGAGCACCCGCTTCAGGGCCTCGAATGCCCGGGCGAATCCCTGGAGGTCGCCCGCCCGGAGCGCGGAGTCGGCGCGAATGGCCCACCGCCTGGCCTCGGTGAGCGGCTCGGGCAGGTCGGGCGCGGGCACGACCGGCGCCGACTCGCCATTCAGGTTCGCCCACGCGGTCGCGGGGGTCCGCGCCGCGCCGAGCCGGTCACCCCGGGCCAACTCGACCCAGCCGATGAAAGGTGCCCCATTCTCCGGCACGAGGTACTGCACCCGGGCCGCCAGGGTCCCCTTCGGACCCAATTCGTACCGGACGGGTGAAGCTATGATCCGCCCTCCGGTGGCCCCGACGGAATCCTGCAGCCGCTCGTACGAGGCG
>JANLXK010000497.1:0-8216 GCA_031365045.1 Gemmatimonadota bacterium
CTTGCTGGAGGTGATGACGATCTTCTCACCGACGAGGGCGTTGGTGAGAGTCGACTTCCCCGCCCCTGGCGGGCCGGTGATCCCGATCCGGCGGGCGTGGCCCAGCTTGGAGTGGATCGAAGCCAGGAGCTGCTCGAAGCCATTCCGGGCGTTCTCTACTATAGAAATGGCGCGGGCGAGGGAGGCGGGACGCCCGAGCGCCAATTCAGAGACCACGGTCTGGATATCCATCTGCTTGAAAATCACCGGTTTGGGGGCATCCGGCAAGGAACCTCGGCAGGAGCGCCTAGCGCCTAGCGCCTAGCGCCTAGCGAGAGCCGTTCAAGTACCCGGGCGCGTTCGCAGGCTCATTCCAGTGGGGAAATGGTGACGCATTTCCGTCGACTCGGTGGAATGTTCAACCAACCTCACCCAGCGAGAAAGCGATGCCCGGGACATCTCACCGCGACCTTCAGATCTGGCAAAGAGGTGTCGCCTTAGCGGCCCAGTGCTATCAGAAGACCGCAGCCTTCCCATCCGACGAACGATTCGGCTTGACCAACCAGATCCGTAGGGCCGCCTGCTCGGTACCAGCGAACATCGCTGAAGGCCACGGCCGCTTCGCGCCCGGCGACGTTCGACGCTTCCTCGACATCGCGAACGGCTCGCTCACTGAGCTCGATACTCACTTTGAGATTGCTCAACGCGTCGGCATCTTGACGCCCGATTCGGTGACAGACGTTCGAACCGAGATCGGAGAACTCGGTCGGATGATCCGGGCCTTCAAACAGCGCATCCCCGCCCCCAAGCGAGGCGGCAGAAACAACTCTCGCTAGGCGCTAGGCGCTCCTCGCTATCGCTTCAGCGATCGCGCCCTGAACCTGAGCGGATTCTGGAACAGGTGGCTCGGCAGCACGAAGACCACCACGAACATCCCGAAGCTGATCATCAGGCCCAGCACCAGCACCTCGAGCCGCCGGTTGGCGAGGTAGACGATCGAGGTGATCATCCCGATCGTGAAGGCGAAGACCGCGAGCAGGAGCCGGCGCACCTGGGTGCCGATGAAGCGCTGCAGCTCCCCCACATCGCGCGGGTGCCAGCGGACCTTGAGCTCCTCCCGTTCCACCCGGCGGATCAGGTCGCGGAGCGACCGGACCCCCTGGGTCACTTCCTTGGCCCAGTCGCCGAAGCCGGCCTGCGGCTCCTGCCCCAGGAGCGCGGCCATCAGCTTCGGCCGCCACCGGTCGAGGACCGGCTTGAGCTCCTGGGCGACGTTCACGTTCGGGTCGTACCGGAGCGCCAGCCCCTCGACCAGCGCCGACGCTCGGCCGAAGTAGACGAGGTCGCTCGGCAACATCAGCGGCCAGTCGTAGAACGAGTGGACCAGCTCGTCCACGAGCTGGCCGATCTGCCGCACGCTGGCTCCCCGCTGCCCCACCAGCTGGACCACCTTGGCCGCGGCGTCCTGCACCGCCCCGCGGTCGGCGTCGGGGTCGAGGATGCCGAGCTCGTAGAAGCCGTTGATGACACCGTCGGCGTCGCCCTGCGCGGCCGCGAGCACGAGGCGGGCGAGTTTGGTCCGGAGCTCCCGTTCCACGGGGATGACCATCCCGAAATCCAGCAACACCACCCGCCCCTGGGGGTCGACCAGGAGATTCCCCGGATGCGGGTCAGCGTGGAAGAGCCCGTCCACGAGCATCATCTGCAGGTAGAGCTCCCCCACGGTGCGGACCAGCTTCCGGAGGTCGATCTCGCCGCTGGCGATCCGCTCGTGCAGGCGGTCGATCCGCGTCCCCTCGATGTACTCGAGCACCAGCACCCGCCGCGTCACGAGCGCCGTCACCACCTCGGGGACGACCACCTGCGCGTACGGCTCGAGGTTGTGCCGGATGAGCTGCGCCTGGCGCGCCTCCTCGCGGAAGTCGAGCTCGCCGCCGATCCGCTTGGCGAACTCGCTCACGATGGCCCCGAGGGCGCGGGTATGGTGATTCGGGAAGAGGACCTGGATCACCAGCAGCAGCCGGAAGGCGATGTCGAGGTCCTCGTGCACCAGCTCGACGACGCCGGGCCGGAGCACCTTGACCGCCACCTCGCGCCCGAACCAGCGCGCGCGATGCACCTGCCCCAGCGAGGCCGCAGCGAGCGGGACCATGTCCCAGCGCTCGAACAGCTCCTCCACCGGCTTCCCCAGCTCGGTGCGCACGACCGATTCGGCCACGCCGGGCGCGAGCGGGGGGACCTGGTCCGACAACGTCGCGAGGGTGGAGAGGTACGGTTCGGGGAGGATGTCGGCGCGGACGCCGAGGACCTGCGCCAGCTTGATGAACGTGGGCCCAAGCTCGGCGAGGGTGCGCGTGAGGCGCCGGGCCCGACGAAGGTGGAATTCCTCGCTCCGTTCAGGGGCGCCGCCGAACAGGATGAAGCGGCGCCGGTCGCGGAGGAAGCCGACCAGGAAGGGACAGAGCGCGAAGAAGAGCCGGAGGGCCCGCATCAGAGGAACTTCGTGGCGAGGCCGAGGAGGAGCAGGAACCCGCACATGTCGGTGAAGGTCGTCACGAAGATGGACGACGCGATGGCGGGGTCGATCTTGAACTTCTCCAGGAGGATCGGCACGAACGCCCCGGCGAAGCCGGCGACCATGAGGTTACAGCTCATGGCGAAGAAGACGATGACCCCGAAGCGAGGTCCCAATCCGAAGATGACGGCGACGATCATCACCACCACTCCGTTCCCGATCCCGTTGATCAGGCCCACGAGCAGTTCCTTCCCGACCACCTCGAGTCCCTGCCCCTTCGGCACCAAGCCCAGCGCCAGGCGTCGCACGGTCACCGCGAGCGCCTGCGTGCCGGCGTTGCCCCCCATCCCGGCGATGACCGGCATCCAGAGCGCGAGGACCGTGATCTTGGCGATGGTGTTCTGGAAGATCCCGACCACGGCCGCGGCCATGAAGGCGGTGAGCAGGTTCACATAGAGCCAGGGAAGCCGGCTCCGCACGGCGGCCGTCCACGTGGCCGACAGGTCCTCGTCGGCCGAGACGCCACCGAACTTCAGGAGGTCTTCCGTGGCCTCGGCTTCGACGACGTCGATCACGTCGTCGAAGGTCACGCGGCCGAGGAGACGTCCGTTACCGTCGACCACCGGGACCTCGAGGAGGTTGTAGCGCGACATCAGGTCGGCCACGTGTTCCTGTCCCTCTTCGGGGTGGACGCGAATGTCGGCGTCCTCCATGAATTCGCGCACCGGGCGCTCGGGCGGGCTCGTCACCAGCCCCTTGAGCGGCACGACGCCGTGAAGGTGGCCGTCCTTCCCCGTCACGTATACCTGGATGAACCCTTCCGCCTCCTCCGACTGCTTGCGGATCGCCTCGATCGCTTCGGCCGCGGTGGCGGCGTCGGCCACGGTGACGAGCCGGGTGGTCATCAGCCCGCCGGCCGACTCCTCGTCGTACCGCAGCAGCCGCTCGACCTCCCCCCGCTCGGGCGAATCGACCTGCGCGAGGATCCGTTCGGCCGTGTGCTCATCCATCTGACCGAGGAGGTCGGCGGCATCGTCGTCGGCCAGCTCCTCGACGATGTCGGCGGCCTGGTCCGGATGGAGGGCGGCGAGGGTATCCTCGGCGTGTTCCTCTTCCGGCATCTCGGCGAGAGCGTCGCCGGAAAGCTCGGGCGGGAGCGCGGAGACGGCGACGAGGCGCTCGGTCTCGTCGAGCGACGAAAGGACGTCCGCCAGGTCGGCCGACTCGAGGTGGTGGGCCGCGGAGACGAAGGCGTCGATATGTCCGGCGCGGACGAGCTCCGCGATCTCGTGCAAGCGGCTGGGCTTGGTCACGGGGTGCCCCGGTCGAGGGTGATGGGTGCCACGGGTCCCGGACGGACCAGCACCCGTTCCACCCGGGCGGGCGTCGCCTTGACCACGTCGAATTCGAGTCCGCGCACGACGAGGCGCTCCCCCGCCAGCGGGATCCGCCCGGCGAGCTCGGTGAGGAGACCGGCGACCGTGGCGGCGGTGGTCTCCGGCAGGCGGACCCCGAAATGCGCGCCGATCGCAGCGAGCGAGGCGGAGCCGTCGGTCTCGAACACTTCGGTCGCGGTGACGGTGGCCGCGGCGCCGCTCACCCCGTCGTCCTCGTCGAAGATCTCTCCCACCAGCGCGGTGAGGAGGTCCTCGAGGGTCACGATCCCCAGGGTGCCGCCGTACTCGTCGAGCACCACGGCGAGGTGGCGCCGCTCCCGCTGCATCGCGAGCAGCAGGTCGCCACAGCTCCGGGTGAACGGGGTGTGGGTCACCGGATGGAGCGGGAGCGACCCTTCCCGATGCGTGAACAGGTCAAAGGCGTGGAAGACGCCGACGATCTCATCGAGCGACAGGCGGTAGACCGGCACCCGGCTGAACCCGCTCTCGGCGAAGACGCGCAGGAGGTCGGCCCGGCTCGCGTCCTCGGCCACCGCGACGACGTCGGTGCGCGGCGTCATCACTTCACGCGCGGGACGCTCGACGAAGGTCATCACGCCGCCCGCGAGGGCGAGTTCGCGGTCGACCACCGCCCCGGCCGCCAGCGCCTCGCGCACGAGCGCCGCCGGATCGCTGCCGTGCCGATGGGCGGGGAGCACCGGCGAGAGGATGCGGGTGAGCGGACGGATGAGCGGGATCGTCACCGCCGCCGCGCGTTCCCCCGCCATCCGGGCCACCCAGCGCGGCGCCAGATAGCCGACGAGGAGGAGCGCGGGCACACCGGCGAAGACGAGGAGCGCGGCGAGCGCGGCACCCGCGAATCCGGTCACCACCGCGGGGAACGCCGTCCCCAGGAGCACCACGCCGAGGGCGGTGAACGCGCCGGCGGCGCCGAGGTAGGAGGCCGCGTGCACGAGCCAGGGCGCGGGAGGCTCCCCGCCCCGCAACCGCCGATTGGCGGCGCGGGCGAGCTGGCGGCGTCCTTCCGCGACGAGCATCGCCCCCATCGTGGCGCCTCCGATGGTGAGGATCAGGCCGAGGATCAGGAGGAGCGCGCTCACGGCTCTTCCCCGGAGCCGAACTCGGCGCCAGGCTCGGGCACGGGCGGGATCCGCTCGAAATGCACGCGCCGGATCCGCCGTCGGGTCATCTGCTCGACGACGATCCGGAACTCAGCGACCTCGAGCGCGTCGCCGGGCCGGGGTACCCGGCCGAAGAGGGCGAAGACGAGCCCCCCCGCGGTGCTCACGTCGTCGCGCCCGAACGAATGGCCGAGCGCCCCTTCCAGCTCGTGCAGGGAGACGTCCCCCTGCACCCAGTAGCGGAGGTCCCCTTCCCGTTCGATCGGCGGGGCGGCGCTGGCCTCGTCGTCGTCACGCTCGTCGCGGATCTCGCCGACCACTTGCTCCAGGATGTCCTCGAGCGTGATGAGCCCTGCGGTACCGCCGAACTCATCGACCACCACCGCAAGGTGGCTCGGCCCCTTCTGGAATTCGCGGAGCTGGCGGTCGAGCGTCTTCCCTTCGGGCACGTACTGCGCCGGGCGGATCAGCGTCTGCCACGGATCACCCTCATCCACCGGCGCCGCCTCCTCGGCCAGGAGGTCCTTGGCGTAGACGACCCCGACCACGTTGTCAGGATGGTCTTCGAAGACCACGAGGCGCGCGAACTCCCAGCGGCGGAGCGCCTCGATCACCTCATGCCGTTCAGCGCTCCGATCCACCGAGCGGATGTCGATACGCGGCGTCATCACTTCGGCCACGGTCGTGTCGGCCAGGGCGAAGACGCCGAAGAACATGTCGCGCGGCCCCGGCCCGGCGGGCGGCCGATGCATCGACGTGACCTCCTGGCGCCCGAGCCGATCCGCGCGGCCGATGATGCCAAGGAGGGGTGCGAAGGGGCGGAGCGTGCGGGTGGCGCGCCGGCGCGCGGCACGCGGGAGGTCGGGCGCGCTCGCGGCGAGGAGCCGCGGCAGCAGATCGCCCACGGTCCAGACCAGGGCGATCGCGAGGACGAGGCGGAAGAATGAGGCGGCGAAGTCCCAGAGCCACCAATCGAGCGCGAGTGCGGCGCTCGCGGCCCCGAGCCCCAGGAAGGCGAGGTGCATCACCTGGAAGGCACGCGGCAGCGGCAGCGGTCCGCGCGACGCCTCGGACTCGGCCAGGAGCTGCCCCAGGTCGGCCTCCGCCGCCGCCGCGAGGCCGTACCACCCGGCGGCCGCGGTGAGGAAGGCGGCGAGGAGCGCGGTGAGGAGGAGGGAGAGCTCCGCGTTCACGCGAGCCTCCGCACGTACCGCTCCTGCCGCTGCCACATCGCGGAGCGGGTCCGGCCCTCGCCCGCCGGATGATCATAGCCCAGCACGTGGAGGGTGCCATGCACCACGAGGCGGACCAGCTCCTCGCGGAGCGGCACGCCGAGCGCCTTGGCCTGGGTCGCCGCGACGGCGCGGCAGACGTAGATGTCCCCCACCAAACGCCCATCGGGGGTGGGCAGCGCGAAGGAGATCACGTCGGTCGTCCGGTCGTGGCCGAGGTGCGCACGGTTGAGCGCGCGCATCCGGGTGGGGCCGAGGAAAGTGACCATCACCTCCGCCTGGCGGCGTTCCCCTTTGAGCACCGCGGTGGTGATCCGGCGGACGGCGACGTCCGACAGCTCCTTCACCGCTTCACCGCCGGCACTTCCCCGGAGATCCCGCCGGCGGAGGCGGGATAGTCGATGCGGTGGTGGTGGATCCCGCCGAGAATGCGGGTGAATTCCGCCTTGATCAGCGCCAGGTCGCGCAGGGTAAGGGGCGCGTCGTCGAGCTGGCCGGTCGCGATCTTCCGGGCGACCAGCGTATCGATGGCGGTGCGCACGGCTTCCGTGCTCCGGTCATCCAGCACCCGCACCACGGCCTCGGCGGAGTCGCCGAGCATCGCGATGGCGGTCTCGGCGCGGTGCGGGCTCGGGCCGGGGTAGGTGTAGGCGGCGACGTCCAGTTCCCCGCCCTCCTTCCGCGCGCGGTCGAGGAAGTACTCGACCCGGGTGGTGCCGTGATGTTCGCGGATGAAATCGAGCACCACTTCGGGGAGCCCGTATTGCTGCGCGAGACGCACCCCCGCTTCGACGTGGCCGGTGATGACCCGCGCGGACTCGGCCGGGGCCATGGTGTCGTGCGGACTGCCGCCGCGCAGCTGGTTCTCGACGAAATGACCGGGTGAGCTGAGCTTGCCGACATCGTGGTAGTAGCACCCGACCCGCGTCAGCAGTCCGTTGACGCCGATCGTCTCGGCCGCGGCCTCACACAGGTTCGCCATCGCGAGGGAGTGGGCCCAGGTGCCGGGAGCTTCGGTGGCCAGCCGCCGGAGGAGCGGACGCGACGGATCGGCCAGCTCGAGGAGGGTCAGGTCGGTGGTGACCCGGACGCTCTGTTCCAGGAGCGGCAGGAGGAGGAGCGCCACCGCGGCGCTGCCGACAGCGATCAGCACGCCGTACCCCGTGCTCGTGAGGACCTCGCGGAGCCCCCAGTGACGCAGGATCCCGAACGCCACCGCACCGAGCGTGTAGCCGCCGGCGGTCAGCGCCACCGCGAGGTAGATCGACTTCCGCCGCCGGAGCACCCGGATGCCGAGGGCGGCGGCAGTGCCGCCGAGGAGTCCGAAGACAAAGGCCTGGTCGTCGGGGAACGTCCACTGAATGCCGATGAGAAGCGCGAGGACCGCCGCCGCGGAGACCGCGAACCGCCCGTTCCAGAGCATCGTGATGAGCATCGCCGCGAGCGGGATGGGGGTCAGCTCGGGGCGATCGGGCGCCAGGCTGTGGATCAGCGCGGCGCCGACGACCGTGAGCCCGATGACGCCGGCGAGGGCGGTCAGCTGGCGGAGGTCGGCGTATGACTCACGGCGATAGAAGACAAGGAGGAGCCAGAGGGGGGACAGGAGCAGCAGGTCGAGCGGGATGGCGCGCGCGGGAGTATCCCCGGTCTCGGGGAATGCCAGCGCGGTCACCCCGGCCACCACCACCAGGAGCGACCAGCGGACGAGGTGTCCACGCGTATCGACCGCCGGGCGCTGGGGGCTCACCCGCTCTGGTCCTCCGCGTACGCCTTGATGATCTCGCGCACCAGGCGGTGACGCACCACATCCAGCTCGGTGAGATACATGAAGCCGATCCCGTCGATCCCCGGCAGGATCCGCTCCACCTGCACCAGCCCCGAGTCCTCGCGCTTCGGCAGGTCGATCTGGGTCTTGTCCCCCGTCACCACCACCTTGCTGTTCACGCCGAGGCGGGTGAGGAACATCTTCATC
>JANLXK010000507.1:0-1200 GCA_031365045.1 Gemmatimonadota bacterium
CGGCGACGGGGTGCGGAAGGCGCTGAGCAAGAAGCGCCCCACCAAGGCACTGGCCGCGTATGCCAAGGAATTCGCCGAGGGGGCGCTGGCGCTTGGGCGCGACCACGCCACGATCGAGACCGTCTGGCACATGGTCCTGAGCTTCGCGGGGTATTCGTTCTGCAAGGGGCACTCCTGCTCGTACATCAAGGTGGCGCAGCACAGCTGCTACCTCCGGGCCCATCACCCCGCGGAGTTCATCTCGGCGGTGCTGGCCAACGGGGGCGGGTTCTATCGGCCCTTCGCGTATGTGGCCGAGGCGCGGCGGATGGGGCTCCGGATCCTGTCGCCGGATGTGAATGCGAGCCGGTGGGAAACGCACGGGCACGACGACTGGGTGCGGGTGGGGTTCCAGTTCGTGAGCGGGCTCTCGGCCGCAGGCGTACAGGCGCTCGGTCGCACAGGCGCTCGGCCGTTCCTCTCTATGGCCGATCTCCGCGTCCGATCGGAGCTCTCGACGGAGGACCTGCGAACGCTGATCAAAGTCGGAGCCTGCGATTCGATCGCCGCGGGGATGACTCGGCCCCAGATGCTCTGGGTGATCGACGCGGAGAAGACCACCGCGTCACACCGGGACCCGCAGTTCCTGTCCACCTGTCCCTCGGTCCCCCTGTTGCCTGAATACACGGACGACCGCCGCCGCCGCACCGAATACGAACTCCTCGGCTTCGTGACCGATCACCACCCGATGGCGCTCTACGAGGAGGAGCTGAAGCGTTGGCGGACGGTGAAGAGCACCGAGATGGCCGCCCACGTGGGGGAGACCGTTCTGATGGCAGGGATGCTCACCAGCGCCAAGCCGGTGAGCACCGCCAAGGACGAGCCGATGGAGTTCGCCACCTTCGACGACGGCCACGGCCTGGTCGAGACGGTGCTCTTTCCCGCCGTCTACCGCGCCCGCGCCCATATCCTCTTCGACCAAGGGCCTTTCCTGCTCCGCGGCAAGATCGAGGAGGAGTTCGGGGCGGTGACGTTGACGGTGCTGGATGTGAAGCGGGTGGATCGGCTCCGATCCACTCCACGGAAGCTCCCCCTCTCCCGTAAGGGAGAGCAACTGTCTTGGCTTAGGCATACTGCCAGGGCCTTCCGTCCCGGAGGATGGCGTTGAGGAGGACCAGCAGTTTCCGGGCGACGGCGGTGAGAGCGACCTTGGCGGGTTTG
>JANLXK010000509.1:0-1731 GCA_031365045.1 Gemmatimonadota bacterium
GATGAAGAGTCCCCCCTCGACGACGAAGGTGCGGGGGATCGAGGACCAGAGCCCGAGCCCGACACGAGGAGAGTCCCCCGGCCAGAGCGGGAGGTCGGGGGCGTGACTGGTGTAGTCGAGCACCCAGTGACTTACCACCAGTGCCCCGAGGATCAGGGAGCTCAAGGGAGAGACCCCGCGCCAGCGGGCGAACCCGAAGACGAGGCCGCCCCATAGGATCGAGGTGAGGAGGGAGTGGGACCAGGGATAGGCGATGAAGGTGAGCTGATCGAATCCGCCGGTGGCGGAGCCGAACGTCACCTGCTCCACGCCGGCCAAGAGTAGCACCGGCCAGATCAGGTCGAGGGCATAGGCCGCGGCGAGGAGCCAGCCGAGTGAGAGCTCGGGGGAACGGCGCTTGGCGGCGAGGGCGAGGGCGGTGTGGCCGACGAACATGGACGGCTCCGAGGAGGAGGATAGGCCAAGTGCGAACGCCCGGGGTCGAACCGGGATGGGTTGCCCCACAGGATCCTAAGTCCTGCGCGTCTGCCAGTTTCGCCACGTTCGCGTGGTCAGGAAATGTATAGCGGCCGTGAGCGACCCGCGAAGCGGCGGGATCTTCCACGCCTGCTGTCATCCTGAGGGCCCTTCAGGGCCCGAAGGATCTTGCGTGCGTTGCCCCGTCGCTGTGATCACGGCGACGGGCTTTTCTCATGCTAGATCCTTCGACGGCTGAAGCCGCCTCAGGATGACACCCCCCTGGCCCGACCCGCGGCTCCGCTGGTCAGTACCCCCGCGCAACATCCACCGCCGTATCCGGCCGCTCTCCCCGCTCCAGCGCCTCCAGCGCGTGCAGGAATCCCGCTGTCGCGCCTTCGACTGAGGTGAGTCCGGAGCTGTGTGGAGACACCAGCACCTTCGGGTGCTTCCAGAGCGGTGAGGACGCCGGCAGCGGCTCGGTCTCGAACACATCGAGCGCCGCGCCCCGCAGGTGCCCCGCCTCCAGCGCCGGGATGATCGCGGCCTCATCGACCAGCGCACCGCGCCCCACGTTGATCAGGTAGCTCCCCCGCGCGTAGGAGAGTTCCACCCCGCCGATCATATGGAAGGTCACCTCGGTCAGCGGTGCCGCGAGGATCAACCAGTCGGCCCCCTCCAGCGCCTCATTCAGGTGCCTGCGCGCGTAGACCCGCGCGAAGGGATGGACGGCCTGCCCACCCGAGGACACGCCGTCGACCGTCACGCCCAGGGCGTGAAACCGCTCCGCGATCCCTCGGCCCACCTCGCCGGTCCCGATCACCACCGCGCGCGTCCCTGCTATGAGCGGGATCCCGCGCATCGTCCAGTCCCCCCGCCGCTGCTCCTCGTACAACTGGATCAGCTGCTGCCGCTCGGCCAGCGCCCGCGCCACGCAGTATTCGCCGATCATCGGGCCGAACGGCTGATTCGTCCGCGTGAGCAGCACGTCCGCCGGGAACTCTCGCCGGAACAACCAGGCATCCACTCCCGCCCCCGAGCCGTGGATCCACTTCGGCCCCCGCACCTCCAGATGCCTCGGCGGGCGGAAGCCGATAAAGGCCTCCGCCCACGAGATATCCTTCGGCGTCAGATCCTGCGGGGCAACGGCGCGGAACTCGATCTTCGGCCGCGCGGCCTGGAGCAGGGGGAGCTGCTGGTCCCGGAAGAAATCGGTGACGAGGACGGTTTTTGGCGGACGGGGGAGAGGCACGGTAAGTGGGTGTTGTGTGTTGG
>JANLXK010000519.1:0-2187 GCA_031365045.1 Gemmatimonadota bacterium
CACCGAGGGCGAGGGGGTCGCGCTGGTGTTGACAGAGTCGCGGGTCGAGGGTCACGGGTCACGTGATCAGGAGGACGTCGGCATCCCCGCGACTCGCGACCCGCGACTCGCGACCACCGTCCGCTTCACCGAGTTCCCCTCCTGCTCCACCTGCGACACCCCGGCGCCGGCGCTCACCCCCGCCCTCTTCTCATTCAATAACCCGCGTGGCGCCTGCCCCGGATGCAACGGCTTCGGCGCCGTGCTCGAGTACGACGAGTCGCTCGTCATCCCCGACCCGCGGCGCACCATCGCCCAGGGCGCGATCGACCCGTGGACCAAACCGCGCTATGAGACCCGCCGGAAGCTCCTGGCCGACACGGTCAAGAAGCTCGGCGGCGCCGTCGATGTCCCCTGGTCCAAGCTCAAGAAGTCGATCCAGCGCGAGCTCCTCTACGGCAAGCCCGGGCGCTACCTCGGCATCTTCCCCTTCCTCAAGGGGCTGGAAGCGAAACGGTACAAGCAGTACATCCGTGTCTTTCTGCGACAGTATCAACTCGCCAAGACCTGCCCCGTCTGCCTCGGGACCCGGCTCAAACCAGATGCGCTGGCGGTGAAGATCGGCGGGAAGAACATCGCGGAGGTCGCCGCCCTTCCGCTCGACCAACTCGGCACCTGGCTCCACGGTGTCGAATGGACGCCGTTCCAGCGGCAGATCGCCCAAATGGTCTTCACCCAGCTCGACGCCCGGGTCTCCTTCCTGCTCGACACCGGCCTCGGCTACCTCACCCTCGATCGCCAGACCCGCACCCTCTCCGGTGGCGAGGCCCAGCGCATCTCCCTCTCCAATGCCCTCGGCGCCAGCCTCGTCGACGCCCTCTACGTGCTCGACGAGCCCTCGATCGGGCTTCATCCGCGCGACATCGACCGGCTTCTCGCGCTCCTCACCCGGCTTCGCGACATGGGGAACACCGTCGTCGTGGTCGAGCACGACCTCGCGGCGATCAAGCACGCCGACTTCATGCTCGAGATCGGTCCCGGCGCGGGTGAGCACGGGGGCGAGGTGGTCTACGCCGGTCCCCCCTCCGGTGCCGACGATTCACTCACCGGGCAGTACCTCTCCGGGCGCAAGCGGATCGGCGTGCCGAGCGTGCGACGACCGCCGGGACCGTCGTGGCTCAAGATCCGGGGCGCCCGGCTGCACAATCTCCTGGGGATCGACGCCGACATCCCCCTCGGGGTGCTCACGGTCGTGACCGGCGTCTCGGGATCCGGCAAGAGCACGCTGGTCCACGACGTGCTGTACCGGCAGCTCGCGGCACGGATCCGCGGCGACCACGGGGCCAAGACCCACCTGGGGGAGACCGTCGGAGATGTGACCGCGCTCGAGGGCGCGAACCTGGTGGAGGACGTGCTCCTGATCGACCAGGAACCGATCGGTCGGAGTCCGCGATCCAACCCGATCACCTACGTCAAGGCGTTCGACGAGATCCGCGAGCTGTACGCCGCGCAGACGACCTCGATCCAGCGCGGCTACACCCCCAGTACTTTCTCGTTCAATCTCGAGGGCGGACGGTGCGAGGCGTGCGAAGGGGCCGGCGCGGTGCAGGTGGAGATGGTATTCCTGGCCGACGTCTTCGTCCCCTGCGAGACCTGCAATGGGACCCGCTTCAAGCGCGAGGTGCTCGACGTCAAGATCAAGGGCCACTCGATCGCCGACGTGCTGCAGTTCACGGTCGAGGAGGCGCTGGTGCGCTTTCGTCACCAGAAAAAGCTCGGCGCCGCACTCCACCAGCTCCAGCAGGTGGGGCTCGGCTATCTCCGCCTCGGCCAGCCGGCGACGACGCTGTCGGGGGGCGAAGCGCAGCGGCTCAAGATCACGCGGGAGCTGATCGCGGCGGGAAAGCGGAAGGGACGGAAGCTCTACATCCTCGACGAACCGACCACGGGGCTCCATCTGGATGATGTGCGGGTGCTGATCCAGGTGCTCGACAAGCTGGTGGACGCGGGGAACACCGTGATCCTCATCGAGCATCACCTCGACGTGATCAAGCGGGCCGACTGGATCATCGACATGGGCCCCGAGGCCGGCAGCGGCGGCGGGCTCGTCGTGGCGCAGGGCCCGCCGGAGGAGATCATCAAGGTCCCGGCCTCACACACGGGGCGCTATCTCGCCGAGATGCTCGCGGACCATACCTCCTGAACTGC